>JBAXDA010000008.1:0-14865 GCA_037141215.1 Candidatus Firestoneibacteriota bacterium
CGCAGATTAGAAAGAGTATTACGTAGATTAAAACGGTTCAAATCTGTGTAATCGTCTTACTTAATCTGAGTAATCAACGCGAAGCATGGAGGCGGCAATGAATATTATCGAAATTATCAAAACAAAGATGGCCGGAGAAAAGACCGAGGTTATGAAGACCCTGGAAGCAACCCCCATCTTTTCCGGACTTACTGACTTGGAACTTAAAAAGATAGAAATAATTACCCACGAAAGGGTTTACGCCCGGGACGAAATAGTATTCCACGAAAACGAACCCGGCGCAGGCCTATATATAGTATGCGCCGGAGAAATCAGGCTCACAAAAATGAAAACCGGGTGCTCTGATGTAACAATAACCACGCTAAAGAACGGCGAATTCTTTGGCGAGCTTGCCCTCTTGGATGAAGCCCCTCGCTCCGCAAACGCAATAGCCATAACGAGAACCAAGATTCTCGGTTTCTACAGACCTGATTTTATGAGCCTATTGGCAAGAGAACCAAAACTCGGATCTAAGGTGCTGTTAAAACTTGCAGTCATCCTGGCCGAAAGGCTGAGAACCACAACAACTTCAAGCATACAGGGAGCCTCAGGAAATGCCGATTAACAAAAACACAAAAATGATGAACTGGGCAAAGCTTGGAGCAATTTACTTTGTCCTCTTCCTTCTGCTCTTCGTATTCTATATGGCGCAGGATATGCTCACGCCGTTCCTCATAGCATTTATCCTGGTCTATCTCCTCGCTCCTTTGGTGGACAGGATAGAGGGCCTGGGGATAAAGCGCGGGAATGTCGTTGTCTTAATCTTTGTGGGCGGAGTCCTTTTAATAGGTATCGTGATCTTTCTTTCCCGCGTATTCCTGATGGAAGAATTCAGCCTCCTTAAAACCCAGATCCCCACGTATTTAAAGAGCCTGGAATCCAGTTTGCGCAACAGCGCCGTTATACTCGAAAATCATTTTTCCTTCATCCCTAAAGGATATCTTAATAATCTGATAGATGAAAAGTCGGCTGCAATCCCTGCTGCGCTGGCCGCCAAGATTCCCGCGCTTGCCGGAATGATAATGGGAATTGTAACAAGCGTGTTGGTGATATTTTTCACAACCTTCTTCCTGCTAAAGGACGGCAGGAAAATGCGAAAAAATCTGATCAAAATAGTGCCCAACAAATATTTTGAATCTTTTCTGCTCCTGCTTTATGAGATCAATCAATCTGTTGGAGCCTATGTCCGCGGCCAGATAATTGACTGTTCTATTGTCGCAGTCCTTTCCATTGCCGGACTCTACGGCATAGGCCTAAAGTACGCGATAGTGATAGGACTGCTAAGCGGCATTTTTAATGTTATCCCGTATCTCGGGCCCGTGCTGAGCATGCTTCCCGGAATCCTTGTAGCCGTAGTCGAGCACCAAAGTATTTTCATGGCCCTTAAAGTAGTGGGCGTGCTTACCGCAGTTCAGCTTATTGATAATGCTTTTGTTTCCCCTATCGCAGTAGGAAAATCAGTTGATATTCATCCCCTTGCCGTTATCATCGCCGTCATGACCGGAGGCGCACTGATGGGAGTCTGGGGCATGCTAATAGCGGTTCCGGCCTTCTGCGCCCTAAGAGTAACTTTCCAGATACTCTATAAAGGAATCATTGAGTACGGAAACTGGGAAAGCGAATAATATTGACGATTGGACAATTGAGACTAAAGTACCGCAGACGTGATAAGTAAATATCTTGGCGCGCATTTGGCAATTGACAATTTTATGTTCGCTCCGCGAGTTACTATCGTGTCTATATGACTGCCGGAGGCACCTCAAATCGTCAATAGCTAAATCGTAAATTGCATTTCGGGAGGGACTATGATTATAGAAATTTCTGTCGCGATTATTGCCGCTTGCTGTCTGCTCTTCACCATAGTTTTTGTAATTGCTCTGCTTTATATCATCAAGCTCTTAAAGAGCGCGAAAACCGTAATTGACAGCGCGAATGTGCTTATCCAAAAGGCCCAGGCGCACCTTGACAAAGCAGGGTCGGTCATTGACGATGTCAAAGGAGCTGTGGCAAGCCTCAAATCAGCGCTTGATGTGTTTAGAAACCCTTTTGCGACTCTTATTACTTTCTTGTCCAGCCTGGTATCCCTTTTTGTTGCCAAGTTAAAAAAGAAGGAGAAGAGGGCATCTTCTAACGGCAAAAATAATAAATGACTTCGAAAGAAAGGATTCTAACGGCCCTAAAGTGCAAGATCCCGGACAGGGTTCCGGTGTCAACTTACGAACTTGATAACGCTCCTGTCCGAAACACCTGGGAGAGGCGGCAGCCAGCCTTCACCAAACTCATGGACTTCATCGAGGCTCGCTGCGACCTGTTTCTCCCTTCCGGCATACGCTGGGTTGATCCCGGTCAGGAAAAGAACCAGGTAAAGACCACGCGAAAGGAAGGCATTCACACTTTTACGGAAGTTATCTGGAAAACACCGAAGGGAGACCTTGTAAAAAAAACACGCGCTGATGAGGGCGTTGGCACTGTGTGGACCCTGGAACATTTCGTAAAGACCGATGAAGATATTGAAAGAATACTTTCCGTTCCCTTTTCCGCAGAAAAAGTAAGCTGCGCTCACCTTAAGGAAAGCGAAAAACTGCTTGGGGACCGAGGAGTCCTCTTTGTCGGGTTCGACGACCCGCTCTGTTTTGCGGCCGAAATATTGGAATTCGGCGAATTTACCGTGAGAACCCTGACTGACTTTGACAGGATAAAACTATTGATGGACAGGCTGCACGAAAGGCAAACATACATTCTCCGCGAAGCGCTCAAACAATTAAAAGGCATGAACGCGGTGATTCGACTCATAGGTCCGGAATACGCGACACCACCATATATGCCGCCCGAGATGTTCCATAAACTGGTCTGCGAATACGACACTGTTTACATAAAAATGATAAAAGAAGCAGGGCTGATGACCAGAGTACATTCACACGGCAAAATTGCGAAAGTCCTGGATCATTTCCTGGAATTAGGAGCAGACGCGCTTGATCCGATTGAGCCGCCTACGCAGGGCGACATCACTCTTGCTGAGGCAAAAAAGAAATGCGCCGGCCGGATGTGCCTTTGCGGAGGAGTAGAACTGGTTGAACTTGAGAACGGGACACCGCAGTCAGTCGAGAAGCTTGTAAAGGACTGCATGGAACAGGCAAAAGCCGGAGGCGGATATATGATACTTCCCACCGCTTGCCCTATCAACGCAGACCTATCCCCGAGAACTGAACAGAATTATTATACTTTTATTGAGAGTGCGATAAAATATGGAAAGTATTAATTAATTAGAAAAGTTTGTAAGGTTTGTAACATTCTTAGCGTTTATAACGTATATCATGTAGAAAAACAAAATTAACAAATCGGGCGAAACTAATGAATTTTAGACCTTTACCTCTAATGGAGCCGAGGAATTCAAAATACTTTCTTCTTTTTGAGACTTCCCTCACAGATAAGGACAATTTCAGGTCTTATATATTCACTGAGCCTCTCAGAGTTTTTAAAGCCTACGACCTCTCCTCCGCAGAAAAACATCTTAAAGCCGCTTCTTTACTCGCCAAAAGATACTGCATAGCGGGTTATTTCTCCTATGAATTCGGCTATGCTTTTGAAGAGACTTTCAGGAACAATAAAAAATATTCCTTTCCGTTGCTTCATCTGGCTGTTTTCAATAAACCGGCTATTTTTGACCACAGGACAGGCAAATTCAACGGCAGCTTTCCGATAAAGGCTGCTGAAAGCGAGGAGTTTAATATTTCCGCGCCGAAATTCAACGAAACCTTCGCGACTTATAAACCGAAAATAGAAAAAATAAAAGAATATATCCGGAGGGGCGATACTTATCAGGTCAATTTTACGGGCAAACTACGCTTCAACTTTGAGGGCTCTCCTTTCGCTTTCTATCAAAATCTAAAATTAAAACAGCCGGTGGCCTACAGCGCCTTCCTGAAGATGGGTGACGAGCATCTTGTCTCTCTCTCCCCGGAACTATTCTTTAAGAGAGACGGAAAGACCCTTATCTCAAAACCTATGAAAGGAACCATTAAACGCGGAAAAACAGCGGCTGAAGACCGTGCATTAATCCAAAGACTAAGAACCAGCCTCAAGGAACGCGCGGAAAATCTCATGATTGTTGACCTTATGAGGAACGATATAGGAAGGATCTCCGAGCCCGGCAGCGTCTCGGTCTCAAAACTATTTGAAGTTGAAAGATACAATACTCTCTTTCAGATGACCTCAACGGTTAAAGGGCGAGTAATACCAAACATAGGCCTTTACGAAGTCTTCAGGAAGCTTTTCCCGGGCGGTTCAATTACGGGAGCCCCAAAAATACGCACCATGGAAATTATTAAAGGCCTGGAGAGAGAGCCGCGGAAAGCTTATTGCGGAGCTCTAGGGTTCACTCTTCCCGGAGATAAAGCGGCCTTTAATATTCCCATCCGCACGGTTTATCTGAAAGGAAACAAAGGAGAGCTGGGTATCGGGAGCGGAGTGACCTACGACTCAAACGCTAAGAAAGAATACAATGAATGCATTTTGAAAGCCAGGTTCCTAACAAAAAAATATGTGCCGTTTGAACTACTTGAAACTATGCTCTGGGATAAGGGCTACTTTATGCTAAAGGAACACCTTAAAAGGATTTCTGACTCGTCTGAATATTTCTCTTCCAAATTCAGCAAACCGGCAGCGGAAGCCTGTTTGAGAAACGCTGAGAAACACTTTCTAAAAGGAGACTGTTACAGGGTCCGCCTGCTCGTTTCAAAAGACGGCTCCTGCAGAACAGAATATTCAGAGATAACCGAAACCTTAAAAATAGGTTACATTGCTATTTCAAAACGCAGAACAAATACTGCCAATACTTTTCTTTATCATAAAACTACGAACAGAAAGCTTTACAATGAAGAATACGCGAAATATTCGGCGCTCGGTTATACGGATGCTGTGTTTCTCAATGAAAAAGGCGAGCTGACTGAAGGGGCTATTTCAAATATCTTTATCAAAAAGAAAGGCGGGTACTTTACTCCACCCCTCTCTTCCGGCCTTCTTTGCGGCATAATGAGGGCGCGCTTACTAATGAAACTCCGCGCAGTAGAAAAACCGCTGTATTTGGATGACCTTAACACCGCGGACAAGGTATTCGTTTGCAATTCGGTCCGAGGAATTATCGAAGTAAAACTTCGCTAGAAAATGTATTCATTTTAATTGTTAACATTTCCCTCATAGTTTATAATAGCCGTATTATTAATAAGTCATTAGCAATCAGCTATTGTTATTCCCGGGAGGCCTTAATTGGATTGGATAAACGATTGCCATGTGCACTTGATGGGAAAAGAAAAAGCCGGAGAGCTCCTTCGCGGGATGGACAGGAATAAAGTAGAAAAATGCATATTATTTGCGCCGATAGGCCCCAATGACACAATTCAAGAGACCAGAGAAGCAGACGATTTAGCGGCCAGGATACAGAAAGCTTCTCCAAAAAGGTTCTACGGTTTCGTACGCATTAACCCTACCATACCGGGCGCTTGCGAAGAAATAGAACGCGGTATACGAAAATTAAAACTTCATGGCGTAAAAATGCTTCCGAAGCGCTGGTATCCGCACGGCGAAGACGCAAGGAATTCTTATGAAGTTGTGAACCGCCTGAAAGTCCCTATGCTCTTCCATTCTGGGATACTCTGGATGAAAGGCGCTCTTTCCACCTGCTGCAGGCCGGCGTATTATGAAGCCTTGCACGAATTTCCTAATATTAAATTCGCGCTCGCGCATATCGGCTGGCCCTGGACTGATGAGTGCATAGCGGTCGCTCACAGATTTTGGGACGGAGATTTCAACAGGGACCAGTGTATTATTGACACCACCTCGGGCGCTCCCCGACTCTGGAAGATAGACGCGCTAAAGAAAGCGCTCTCCATCCTACCCCCGGAGGCAATAATGTTCGGAAGCGACTTCTGGCCGTGGCACAAGGATTACAGGACGAGTGTTGAAATGGATCTCTCAATTTACCGGGAACTGGGCGTTTCTGAAGCGGTTCAACGGGCGATCTTCTCGGATAACTTTAATAAATTCTTTAAGCTGCCGAAAACATTACACAAAGTGTGATTAAACGGAGAAAACATGGCTGCGACGAAATTAAAATCATATGTTTGCAAAAAACTTCCTAAAGGAACAAGGATTGGCATTGACGGGAAATTGGACGAAAATATCTGGGCAAAACTCAGGTCTGTCGGGCCGTTTGAATTTCCCTGGGCAAAAGAAGGGGATCTAAAACAATCCACCCTTGCCAAGCTCTGCTGGGATGACGAGTATCTCTATCTCGGTTATCACGCCAACGACCTGAGCATCAACGCAAAGAAGAGAGGGTATAAAGGGGATGTTTGGCTTGACGATGTTGTGGAAATCTTTCTTGACCCGACTCCCAAAGACAAGAGTTATTACGGATTTGAATTAAATGCCAACGGAGACCTGCTGGATTACCGGTGCACTTTTTACAGGAAATTTGATTATGAGTGGAGGTCCCCAAATACCAAAACAGCAGTTTATGTAGAAAAGGGGGAATATTTCCAGGCAGAATTCAAGATAGCTTTCAGGGACCTGGGGCTATACCCGAAAGACGGGACAAAATGGAAGATGTGCCTCTGCCGGTGCGACTACAACAAAGGCCGACCGGGAGAGTACACGCTCTGGATGAAGAACGGAAAGAAAACCCCTGATTTTCATCTGCAGAAAGGCTTCGGGTGGCTGGTGTTTGAGAAATAGCATAATCATCTTTTCAATCTTCTTTTAAATATTTCAGGAACCCCGTTTGCTTCTCCCCCCTAACTCCCGAGAGCACGAGTATATCCCTGGCGCGGGTTAATGCTACATAAAGAATGCGTTTCTCTTCTTCGCTTTCCTTTTCTCCGAATTCCAGATATTCGGTGTCGGTTTTCCTTAAACCCGCTTCGGGAAGATAGACGGCTCTGACCTCGTTCTCCATCTCTTTAAGTTTAACAGCTTCTCCTTTTCCACCCCCCATTTCTTCTTCCAGCCCCGCGACAAAAACAACAGGAAACTCCAGCCCTTTTGCCGTGTGAATGGTCATTATTTTCACAGCGTCCATTTCCTCGGTGTTAAGACCGGCCTTTGCTTCCTCGTTTGAGCCTGCCTTGTTCTCAAAATAAGCGCGGATGCCAGAGAGGGCCCTGCCCTGCTTCTCAAAATCCTGTATCATCCTGATGAACTTCTTTAAATTTGCGGCTTCCTGTTCTTTGCAGTAAACCGCCCAGCCGGAGGTGTTTTCAAGAAATTTTTCCAGGATCTGGTTCAGAGGTTTGAGCCCGGCGGACTCCGCGGCTTCCCGGAGAGGCGCCAGCCTTTTATCTTCAAGAATGTTTTCGTTAAGAGTCCCGCTGCCGGCAAGTCTTGCCGCGCAAATATCGTCCTCTGTAAAATTAAAATAAGGGCTTTTCAGGAGAATATAAAGACTGTAATCATCCGCAGGCTCTATGAGAAAGAAAAGCAAGGACCTGAGAACTGTTACTTCCGTCTCCTGATGAAAACCCAGCCCTCCGACTACAACGGCGGGAATTGAGGCTTTTGCAAACGCTTCTTCGTATTCTTTTAAATGCGTTCTCTTACGCAAAAGGAGAGTTATATCTTTGTACCCGCAGAGCCGTTCACGCTCCCCTCCCTGATATTTTTCAAAGATCTTCTCTTTCCCTGCGATTTTAACGATGTTTTCAGTTATGCTTTCAGCTTCTCTTTTTTTCGCGTCTTTTGTTTTTTCTTCTTCTTTCCTATCCAGGATCAGTTTTATTACCCTCCCCGGCTTGCCTCTTTTCGCGTTAAACTCCTCATATTCGGTCTTCCATAGAGGGTCTCCCGGATTAATGCGCATTTCCCGTGAGAAAACGGCGTTTACATAATCAATAATACCGTCTCCGCACCTGTAGTTTTCTTTTACATGGATATTCCTGAAAGCTTTCCCATACCACCTTTTCATGTGCTCTACGGCAGTTTCAAAAACCTCGACATTCGCGCTTCTGAAGCCGTAGATAGACTGTTTTTTGTCGCCGACTATGAACATTGTAGGATTAATTCCTGCTTCGCGCTTTTGTCCCATTCCTGAACGCCATTCTTCCGTTAGTTTTTTTATTATTCCCCACTGCAGAAAATTTGTGTCTTGAAACTCATCAACCATAATATGGTCCGTCTGCTCGTCAAAAGCAAAGAGGACATTGTCAAGTTCCTCGTTTTCGTTTATAAGTTTATGCGCTTTATATTCAAGGTCGTTGAAATCCAGAAGATTAAGTTCTTTTTTTACCGAGGTATACTTGGCGAGACAGGCCTTGAACACCAGATTGAGCTCCTTAAACTCTGCAATATATTGCTCTTTCTTAAGTTCCCTGTAATATTCCGAGAGCTTCATGCATAGATCTGTATAATCTTCTTTATTTACTTTAAATGAAGCCCCTTTAGGCAGAGCTTTTCTCGGGGAGAAATCCCCGGTAAGAAAATACTCGCTTTTTTCTTCAAGAAGTTTCAGTGCTCCCGGATTGGTCTCCGCCGAAAATGCCGGTCCAAATACTAAGAAGAGTTCTTTAAACTCCTGAAGGGCTTCTTTTGCGGCTGATTTTTTTAATTCTATTGCTAACTCAGCTGCAAACCCGGGTTCCGCGCGAATTGAGGCCGGGCGGAGATTAAATAATTTCTTTATGATGCTTTTTAAATTGTTCCAGCCGTAACCTGCGCTTAGGGAGAGCACGATTTTCCTTAAAGGGGAGTCTGTTTCGGCGGTGATAGCGTTCAGGGCCGACTCAATGGCTTCATCAATTATCTCCAGGTCCGCAGGATCCATCATCTCAAAGTTCGGGTCGAGTCCGGATTCAAACGCGAACCTGCGGAGAAGCGTCAGGCAGAAAGAATGAATGGTCTGTATCCTCATCAGGAACACTTTGTCTTTTATAGAGGCGTAGAGTTCGGGATTATTCTCGCGGAGTTTTTTTAATATTCTCTCCTTCATTTCTGCCGCAGCCTTCTCGGTAAAAGTAATTGCGAGAATCCTCTCCGGGGCAACTCCCGAGCGCAACAGGGCAATATATCTCCCGGCGAGTTTTTCCGTCTTGCCTGAGCCGGCGGGAGCGGCTACTACAATGTTCAGAGAGGTATCGGTTATGTCGGAGTATTGGGATTCAATGGGCATAAGGGATTATATAATAAGCAGGAGGGAAACTCAAGGAAAGCGGATTGACGGTTTGACAATTGACTATTGACGATTTAATGTAGCGCTACGCGCACATAATATTACTGCAGGAAGCACCATAAATCGCCAAAGACGTGCAAAGATATATACTTATCACGTCTGCGGTACTTTAGTATCAATTGTAAATCGTTAATTGTCACTAGAAGTATAAGTCTCTTTTACCTTTCTTAACCAGCTCCAGATGTTCTTTCGTCTTTTGCTTTAATTTTATATCGTCTATCTGTTCCAGGTAAGTGCCGATAAGAGCGTAACCTTTCTGTTTTAATTCAGCAGGAGCGAAGTCTTCCAGATACTCTGCAAAAGTAAGAATGCCGTTTGGCCTGCAAAAATCATGTATTTCACCGGGCTTTGCTATTCCCATAAAGTTCTCGCCGGTTCTGCCCATCCTGTAGCAGGCGGTACAGAAGCTTGGAAGGATATTGTTTGCGACAGCATCCGTAATAACTTCCTCAACGCTTCTTTTGTCGTGAGTCTCAAACTGCGCGCTTGCAGTTTTCTTGCCGTAGCCGCCGGTCGTGGTAACAGAAGCTGCCGAGGTCTGGGATATTCCGATCTTGAACGCGGTCCTTCTTATCTCCGCGGTTTCTCTCGTGCTGATTATCATACCTGTATAGGGAACAGCCAACCTGATTATGGCAATTAGTTTTAGGAAATCCGCATCGGAGACAGGATACTCGGGAGTATAGGTAACCGTCGGGGCTTCGCAGAGCCTCGGTACGGATATGGTATGAGGCCCTACACCGCCTTTTCTTTCCAGATATTCTGCGTGAGAGATCAGGCTGACTATTTCAAATTTCCAATCATAAAGCCCAAAGAGCACGCCAATACCGCGGTCATCAATACCGGCCTCAAGAGCGCGGTCTTGCGCCGTAATCTGGCGGTCATAATCCGACTTGGGGCCCTTTGGGTGGAGTTTTTTGTAAGTTTCACGGTGGTAGGTTTCCTGGAAAAGCTGGTAAGTGCCGATGTTTGTATTTTTTATTTTTCTATAGTTCTCGGTCGTAGTTGCCGCAATATTGAGATTAATACGCCTGATATTCCCCTTAGGCGTCTTCACGGAATAGACCGCGTTCACCACATCGCAGACATAATCAATATCATTTTGCTTGGGATCTTCGCCGAATTCCAGCAGGACCCTTTTGTGCCCCATATTTATCAGAATCTCTGTCTGCCGTTTCACTTCCTCAAGAGTGAGCTTCGTCCTCTTTGTATCTTTGTTGCTTGTATGAAAATTACAGTAGAGGCAGTCATTAACGCAGTAATCTGAAGCGTAAAGAGGGGCGAAGAATACCAGCCGCTCTCCGTAGATTTCGTTCTTGATGAGCGAGGCAACGCGGAACATTTCTTTTAGCTGTTCCGGTTCATTAGCGTTAACAAGATAGCCGGTTTCCTCGGGGGAAAGCCCCTTTCTACCGCGCGCTTTCTTTAGGATAGAGAGAACAATTTCATTGGAAGGGTTTTTTGTTTTTTCCAGGATGGCATTTACTTTTGCCTCATCGACTATTTGATTTGTATTCTCAATCATAAAATCCTTTCGTATATTTCTAAAACAATTGTAACATCTATTGCAGAATACTCACATGACGCGTATCATGTAAATAATAAGGCAGGGCGAATAAGCCCTGCCCTGTAAGGCTTTTCAGAGGTACGCCTACTTCATAGCTTTCTTTATTTCGCTCAAAAGAACCTCAGCCTTAACCGGCTTTTCCAGCACAGCCTTAGCCGGGAGCCACTCTTCATCCGCTTCAAAACCAAAAGGAAGGTTCATTTCCTTTCTTATCCCGGAGACCATCAGAACCGGCACCTTGAGCTTTCCGCCACCGGCCAGTTTTCTCAAAGTTTCAAAACCATCAACACCCGGCTCGGTCATTACATCAAAAAGGATAGCATCCGGCATTTCCCTGTTTACGGTCGAAAGACATTGCTTGCCGCCTGAGGAGGAAACCACAGTAAAGCCTTCGGCTAAAAGGGTGGTTTTGGCAAATTCCACAAAATCAGCGTCATTGTCAATTATGAGAACTTTTTTGGACATATCGTCTCCTATTACTTTCGGCAATTGCTTTTACTTAATCCTAGCAATTCCTGCATAAATATTTTTTTTAAACTTGGCCTACTTTTTTCCTTTGCGGTACTTGTCAAGAATGCCGTTCACTTTCTCCGGAACCATTCTCACATATACTTTATCGTTAACCTGCATAACCGGAGAGAGACCGCAGCAGCCGAGACATCTTGTTATCTCCAGGCCGAACATACCGTCTCCCGTAACGCCTCCGACCCCGATCTTAAGGGTTTCCTGCAATTTCTCAAGTATCCTGCCACCGCCTGCGACATAACAGGCAGTTCCCTTGCACATAAAGATCTGGTACTTTGCCCTGGGCTTCAGGGTAAAATAATTATAAAAGGTAGACATGCCATAGATGTGGGCTGTCGGCACTTTCAACTTATCAGAGATGTGATCCATCGCTTCACCCGGAAGATAGCCAAAGAGCTCCTGGGTTTTGTGCAGCACGCCCATAAGCAGGCCCTGATTGTCATTAAGTTTTTTTACATTCTTAATGTAGTCATCGAGTTTTTTGAATTTTTCTTTTGTGTCTTTGTCTTTTACTTCTTCACAAACCGCTGTCTTCATTCTGCCTCCTATTGCCTTCGGCAATTTAGATACTTATTGTCTCTCCGGCCTCTGTCGGCACGCCTTCGGGGCATTTCTTGTGATAATGCGTGTGAAGAAGTTTGTGCGACATATGCCCGAGCGGCTTTTCCAGGAATTCTTCATATATCTTTGTGATATACGGATTCTCGTGGGACTTCCTCAGCTTTTTCTTTTCATCTATGGAGTAAAGCCCCTCCGCCCTTTTATTGTAAAGCGTGTAATCAAGCGGTTCGGTTATGCCGTCCGGATAGGGCTGGCCGCCGCCGCCGATACAGCCGCCGGGGCAGGTCATAACTTCCACAAAATGATATTTTCTTTTTCCTGCTTTTATTTCCTCAAGAAGTTTATGCACATTCGCCATGGAGAAAACGATAGCCACATTAACATCCGTTCCGGCTATATTAACCGTGGCTTCTTTGATTCCCTCCAGGCCTCTTACCGCCTTGAAGTCAACCGAAGGAAGTTCTTTCTTAGTTAGGACTTCATAGGCCGTCCTTAGTGCCGCTTCCATAACTCCGCCAGTGACGCCGAAAATCGGAGCCGCACCGGTGGACTCCCCGAGCGGAGAGTCGACTTCTCCTTTCTTTAGCTCGCCGAATTTAATACCCGCCTGTTTTATCATTTTTATTAATTCACGGGTAGTAAGGACCACATCAACATCCCGATAGCCGCTGGAGTACATTTCCGGCCTGCTGCATTCATATTTTTTGGCCGTGCAGGGCATTATGGAAACTGAGTATATCTTGGCAGGATCCGTATTCACCTTTTTCGCATAGTAGGTCTTTATCAGCGCTCCCATCATCTGCTGGGGCGATTTGCAAGTGGAAAGGTTCCCCAGAAACTCCGGATGGAAATGCTCGCAGTATTTTATCCAGCCCGGCGAACAGGAGGTGAACATAGGCAGCACGCCTTTATTTGTCAACCGGTGAATAAGTTCATGCCCTTCTTCTATAATGGTAAGGTCCGCCGAGAACTGGGTATCAAAGACCGCTTTGAAGCCGAGCATCCTGAGCGCAGTTACCATTTCGTAGGTAAGGTCCGCGCCGGGCGGAAGCCCAAACCCTTCTCCGACAGCCACTCTGACCGCGGGAGCTATCTGCACCGCGCAGAATTTTTCGGGATCGCTCAAGGCATTCATTACCTCAGGCACATAATCTTTCTCCATAAGCGCGCCGGTCGGGCAGAAGAGCGTGCACTGCCCGCAGTTTATGCAGACGCTCTCGGAAATATTCATATTATAAGCCGGCACCACGGTGCTCTGGTAGCCCCTCTTGGTGTAGGAAAGCGCATTAACTCCCTGTATCTCCGAGCAGACCCGGACACACTTGCCGCAGAGCAGGCATTTTTCCGGATCCCTGACAATTGCTTCGGAAGACAGGTCCACGGGATATCTTTTTCTCTCGCCCTCATAAACAAAATCTTTCACAGAAAGAAGATTTGCAAGCTCCTGAAGTTCGCAGCTTTCATTCTTGTCGCAGATCTGGCAGTCCCTCGGATGATTGTCCAGTATCAGTTCCACTATGTCCCTTCTGGCCTCGCGAATGGCAGGGGTGTTCGTCTTCACAATCATCCCTTCAGCCACGGCAGTACAGCAGGAAACAGGAAAGTTTTTCGCGCCCTCTACCTCAACGATACATACCCTGCAAGCGCCTTCTTTTGTAAGCTTGGGGTGATAGCAAAGCCGGGGGATGTGTATCCCGACGCTGTCCGCCGCCTGCATTACCGTCAGGTTATCAGGCACCGAAACTGCTATACCGTCTATTCTTAAGTTTATGGTTTTATTGTTCATTTACGGCAGCCTCCTTTTTATCGCACCTCAAACAGCGATCGGCTTCGCAGACCGCCTGAGCCCGGGCGTAACCCAGATCCACCTCAGTGAAGGCCTGGAGCCGTTTGGCCATGGAGAGTTTCGCGTGCTCAATCCTGTTTTGCTTCTTAACTTCTTTCGCCGGGTCTATGTAATCAACAACTTTCCTCTCGCCTTTAATAACAAATCTGTCCTTTGTCATGTCCTCGCCCTTAAAATACCTGTCAATGGAAACAGCCGCTCTCTCTCCGTCGGCTACGGACTCTATAACCGTACCGCCGCCGGTCACCACATCCCCTCCGCCGAAAACACCGGCTATGTTTGTGGCCAGGGTCTGGCTGTTGACGGAGAGCGTGCCCCATTCTGTCATATCAAGTTTTGAAGAGAACATTTCATCCGAAGACGGTTTGCCGCCTATGGCGCTTATTACCAGGTCCACGGCAAGAACGAATTTTTCACCTGTTGATACGGGCTTTCTCCTTCCGCTTGAATCAAAGTCACCCGGTTTTGTATGCAGGCATTCAATTTCCGTTATTCTGCCGTCTTTCCCCTTTATAGCATGGGGTATTAGCAGGAAATGGTATTTAACGCCTTCTTTTTCTCCCTCAACGATTTCTTCCTGAATCGCGGGCATGGCATCTTTTGTCCTTCTGTAAACCACATTAACTTCGGCTGCGCCAAGCCTAAGGCAGGTTCTTGCCACATCCATAGCGGCACTCCCGCCTCCTATTACGGCTACCTTTTTCCCGGTAACGGGTATCTTATTCTCCCCTTTCACTATGGTATAGACGCCGCCTATTTTCTTTATCTTTTCGCAGTTGTATTCCTTAAGGAAAGAAAGGGAACCGATGAAACCAAGCAGATCCGTTCCGGGAATATTTAAGGTAGTCTCTTTCCAGGCTCCTATCGCCAGGAAAACCGCCTTAAAACCTTTTGCCTTTAAACCCGAAAGGTTTACGTCCCTGCCAAACGCAACACCGGTCTTAATTTTTACTCCGGCATCCGTTATTCTTTTTACATCCCTCTCCACTATGTCTTTCGGAAGCCTGTATTCCGGAATGCCGAGACTGAGCATGCCACCAACGACTTTTTCGGATTCGAATATGGTCGGCTGGTAACCTTTTCTGGCAAGATGATAGGCGCAGGAAAGAC
>JBAXDA010000009.1:0-14230 GCA_037141215.1 Candidatus Firestoneibacteriota bacterium
CAAATATATGGAAAAGACCTTCGCCAATTCGCTTATGCTGAGCGTCGCGCTTTGTGTGGTGCTTTCCCTTGCAGGAATAATCTTCAGCGACCAGCTGCTCTCGCTTATCAACTGCCCGCCGGAAGTCAGGCCGCTGGCAGTCTCCTATTTCAGGGTAGTGCTTGTCGGGCTCTCCTTCTTTTTTATTTACAACTGGTACTCCGGGATACAGCGGGGACTGGGAGACGCCAAAACACCCCTCTATATATTAATGCTTAACGCAGGGTTGAACCTCGCGCTGGTGCCTCTCTTTATCAAACTTTACGGCCTGAACGGCGCGGCGATAGCCAACATTATAAGCGGGATTATCAGCACCATTGCGGGATATTTTTATGCCAGCGCGAAAAATCCCTTTTTCAATGTGAAAGAGTGGGATTTCAGGCTGGATACGGGCATAATCAAGAAACTTTTCAGCATCGGTATTCCGGCTTCGTTGCAGATGATAATTATCTCGGTAGCAGGGTTTGCGGTAATGCATATCGTGAACGGGTTTGGTTCAATTGTGACAGCCTCGGCGGGAATAGGCCAGCAATGCGACCAGCTCGCTTTCCTTCCCGCAATGTCTATCGGACTTGCCATCACTTCAATGGCCGGGCAGAATCTAAGCGCCGGAAAGATGGACAGGGTTAAAGACACTTTAAAATACGGCATGCTGCTTTCCATCCTGGTTTCTTCGGTATTTACCGTAATTATTTTTCTTTTCCCGGCGCAAATAGCCTCGCTCTTTACCCGAGATAAAGCTGCCGCCGCCGAGATAATACCGCATGTTATCAATTATCTCAGAATAGTATGCTTCTCCTATCTGGCTTTTGCAATGATCTTTTCCATAATGGGGGTTGTGAGAGGAGCAGGGGACACCGTGGGAATCCTGGTGCTGACTTTTATATCAGCGGTCATCTTCAGAGTGCCGCTTGCGGTTTATCTTTCAGGAAAACTTTCACTCGGAGAAAAAGGCATCTGGCTGGCAATACTTATAAGTTCTTATGTAACTCTGCTCCTGAATTACTGGTATTATAAAATGGGCCGCTGGAAGAACCTGAAATTGCTGCATACCCCGAAAAGGCAGGAACAGGCAAAGGCTTGTGAAGAGCTGGAGAAAGAAATACCGGTTTAAAGCAGAAGCAGGAAGTAAAAAGCGGTAGGACTACGGGACCGGAATGGCAGTTAAGTGTTTATTCCTGAATTAACACTTACAACCTCTAAAACCTTTCAATTGCCGGTATCAGTTCCTTGAAACTTCTTATCTCGGTGTTCCAGAGCTCATCTTCCACGGTCTCTCTCACGAATTTTATCGTCTTAAATCCAAGTTTTTCCGCGGGCACAAGATTCCTTACCTTGTCATCCACAAAAACACATTCGGAGGGCTTTGCATTGGCTTTCTCCAGAAAAACATTAAAGATTTTTTCTTCGGGCTTGTGGGTGCCGTAATCCCCGCTGATTACAATCACATCAAACAAACTGTTGAGTCCGTGTAGGGCCCTTAACCGCTCTGACCACCCGGAAACATCATTTGAGAGCGCGGCAAGTTTGTACTTTTTACGGATATTTTCGGCGACAGAATAGAACTGCGGGTCCAGTTTTAGAAGCTTAAGAAAGCCTTCCTCTATTTTTTCCGGGTTTTCTTTAAACCCCAGGGTTTCAAATATTTGTTTTGAGGTCAGCCTTCCCACACGCCCGAGCGCATAGAGAGCGTTAATATTCTCTCTGGAGATATCTCCTTTAAGCCCGTTTAGATAAGGGAAAAGCACGGAACTCAAAGTGTCTCCTTCCTCAAAAACGACGCCCATCATATCCAGCACCACCCACTTTATGGCCATCTAATCCCTCTTTGTTTCTTCCGAGAGCAGAAAGAAACCGGCAATCACGCAGACAACCACATTAACAAGCGCGATAAACATCCAGGCTTTCAGACTGTTCAGCGCGATGCCAAGAATTGAAAGCAGGCCTAAAGAGAAAAGCGCGGTTGCCAGATTCTGTCTTTTTCCTTTGTTCTCACTCATTTTGTCCCCTTTTTGCGCGGCTTAGTCTGTTTTTCCGTGTAATGGGAATTTCGTCCCCGGTAAAAACAGGTTTTGCTCCAAAATTTGCAGAAAGAAAAGCTTCTATTATTCTAAACCGCTCGCTCAGAACATAGCCTTTCCTGTCATAGCGGTAATGGTCTGCTTCACTGCCCGCCGCATTAATTCCCGCTTCCACGGCCAGATAGACTTCGCGCGGGAGCCCTGCCGCCTGGGAAACTATGACCGCGTCGTTTACTTTGTATATTATCTTCGCCCGGAGCAGGGAAACATAGGCGTTCTGCCCTTTTGAATCCGAGAAGATCTCTTCTGAAGGAATATTGCAGCTTGCCAGGAACTCCCTCATTGTCTCTATTTCTTCTGCGGCTTTAGCGCCGTGATCAACCGTGAGCAGAAATTTCCTTACACAGCCCGTCCGCCGGAGTTCCACGGCTTTTTCCAGCCTCTCCCAGAGCACCGTTGAAATACTGCCGTCAGGCTTAACTCCCGTCCCAATTATTATTGCGGTATACTTGAAAGGCACCCTCTCCCCCGCCTTGAAGATCCTGGGACCGGACGAGACAACCACCTGATAGTAGACCAGGAGGTAAGCTATCAACGCGAGCTGGAAGATAACAACGCCTGCGACGAGCATTGCTGTTTTATTGTTTTTCATTGGAGTTCTTTCTTCCTTTTTTGCAGGCTGCAGCCGCAATTGCTCTTAAGCCCGGCGGTTTCAAGTTGCATTTCTTTAATTCCTTTTTTGTTGCCTTAACCAGGAAAAACTCCAAATGTTCTTCGTGTGAAACAAAACAATCACCCGGCAGCTCCGCGCGACAGAGATAGTTTACTTCGTGCTTTCTTATTCTATTATCCGTATAGGAATGGTGCAGGATTTCTTTAAAAACTCCCGGGGCAGGAAGAAGCTTCAGCTCCTCATACAACTCCCGCTTAAGGGCCTCTTCCGGCGATTCCCCGGCTTCAATATGTCCTCCGGGCAGGAAGGTATTTGCCGCGCCTTTCTCGTGAGCAACCAGCAGAAAACCATTCTTAAAAATAAGCGCCCGGGCTATCTGCTCGACATTCTTCGTTTTTATCAGGCTTTCTTTTTTCTTGCGGCTGAAAGTTTTTACTTCCCATTCCCGCCTCATAACCCTCAACCTGCTTCTGAAACTTTCAAAGTAAATAAGTTTAACCGGACGGCGGCTTCTGGTGTATTTTGCCCCTTTCCCCGAATTGTGCATTTTGTATCTGTGCTCAAGATTATTGGAGATGCCGGAATACAGGGTCCCGTCGGCGCATTTCAATATATAGAAATACCACATAGGCTGCCGCCTCTTACTTTTTTACTGCTGTTACGCTCTTTTTCTGAACAACTGTCAGTCCGAGGAACTCTTTCTTCTCTTTCGGAAAATCCTCCCTGAAGTGACAGGCCCGGCTTTCATTTCTCGCAAGGGCGCTCTGGAGGATGGCGAGGGAAACCGTAGCAATGTTCCTGACTTCCAGGAATTCCTTGGTAGCGTAGTAATTCCAGTAAAATTTTCTTATATTTTTGTTTAGCGTTTCCATTACTTCTTTTGCGGCAGAGAGCCTCTCCCAGTTCCTGGAGATACCGCAAAGGAGTGTCATCGTCCTTCTTACGGTTTCCCAGTAATAACTTATCGCGGTCTTGTCTTTAACGCGCTCCGCCTTGCCGTCATCCCAGAGCGGTATATTTGCGTTCACATAGCCGTCTGCCCTCTCAATATAGTGTTTCGCGGCAAGCCTTCCAAAAAGTATGCACTCCGGCCCCGAGTTGCTTGCGAGCCTGGTCGCGCCGTGCAGCCCCGTATAAGCTGTCTCGCCTACAACATAGACTCCCTTAATTTCTGTCTCGCCGTGTTTTCCGGTCTGCACTCCGCCGTTACTGTAATGCTCCGCGTAAACAACCGGAACAGGGTCTCTTGCCATATCCAGCCCTTTGCCCAGGCAGAACTCATACGAGTTTTTGAAATGTGTTTTAAGTTTCTGCCGGGGTATCCGGGTGCAGTCAAGCCAGACGCATTCAAGCCCGTTTTTCCTCATCTCAACATCCTCGGCTTTAGTGACCACATCCCTCGTGGATTTCGAACCGAGCGGATCATACTTCAAAACAAAATCTTCCTTTGAATCTTTCTTAAGCTTTAGAAAAGCGCCCGCCCCTCTCAAAGCCTCGGTCAGCAGAAACCTTCTTCCGGATTCATTGGCGGCTGACGGATCATAATAAACGGTCGGGTGGAACTGCACGAATTCCATATTGACAAGTTTCAAACCCGCGCGGTAGCAGATAGCAAACCCGTCGCCGGTGGCTATATCGGGATTGCTGGTGTACATAAAAACCTTGCCGAGACCGCCGGTTGCGATAAAAACGCTTTTGCAGGCAACGGTCTTTACGCAGGCGTTAATATTGTCGTAAATATAAAAACCGCAGAGCGCGTCCTTCCCCCTGCTTATTTCAAGCATGTTTTTGGTTATTAGGTCAATTGCAGTATGATGCGTATGGACTTTTATTTTTGGATGCCTTTTTATTTCTTCCAGAAGCATCTCCATTATGGAAACTCCCGTGGTATCGCTGTGATGAAATACCCGGGAAGCAGAATGCCCGCCTTCCTTGTTGAGGTCAAAGCCGTCCCCTGCGCCCCGCCTGTCAAACTTCACGCCTTTCGAAATCAGCCACTCAATTACATCAGGATAGAAATGCTCAACACAGTAACTTACAATCTGTCTGTTATTAAGACCGCTCCCGGCTTTAAGCGTGTCCTTAATATGAAGTTTAAAGGAATCCCCGTTAAAGGGACTTCCTTCCTTCAAAGGAACCGAAGCAAATCCTCCCGCGCAAAGCCAGCTGTTGCAGTCTTCCTTAAAGTCGCCTTTTACGAAAATGTCAACTTTCTTTCCGGCTTCCGCAAGTTCAAGCGCGGCTGAACAGCCCGCGAAACCGCCGCCTATCACTGCGCAATCAATTTTCTGTACCGACTTTTTCATTAGTTCTGCCTTTTGATAATAGTTTCCTCTTTAGAGAATATTTGATCATATTGTTCATCTTTTTGGTTTGATTTTTATTCTGTTATTCGCATTGATCTTTTTACCTTTTGTATAACGAGCGCTTTTGCTATAATAACCCTATTCCGGGGTAGTGTAATGGTAACACAGCGGCCTTTGGAGCCGCACTTCGTGGTTCGAGTCCACGCCCCGGAGCTTAAGTTGTGAAAATATATTAACAACTTGATTGCACAGATAAAATACCCGATGACACCGATAAAAAAGGCTGGTCTAAAAAACCGTTTGTAAAGCTTCTCTTATATTCCTGACTCCTACTATCTTTATGGAAACACTCTTAAGATTTATCTCTTTCACATTGCTCTCGGGTATAACGCATTTTGTGAAGCCCAGACGCTCCGCTTCCTTTATCCTTTCGCTTACCTGGGAAACCGCCCTTACTTCTCCCGCTAAGCCCACTTCCCCGAAAACCACGGTTTTGGGATCGGCGGGAACATCCTTGATATTTGAAGCAATAGCCAGCACCACTCCAAGGTCAACGGCTGGTTCGTCAATGGAAACTCCGCCGGCGACATTGACAAATATATCCTGATTGCCGACATTATAGCCGCCGCGCTTTTCCAGCACCGCAGAAAGCAGCGTAAACCTGTTGTAATCAACGCCGCTGCAGCGCCTCTGCGGAATGCCAAAATAGGAGGGTGAGACCAAAGCCTGTATCTCCACAAGAAAGGGCCTGGTGCCCTCAATGGCCGCGACAATAATTGAGCCGGAAGTGTCCGCGGTGCGTTCGCTCAGAAAGACTTCCGAGGGGTTTTCCACTTCTATGAGTCCGTTCTCTCTCATTTCAAATACGGCAATTTCATTCGCCGGCCCGAATCTGTTCTTGTGGGATCTTAAGATCCTGAAGTTATGGTTTTTATCGCCTTCAAAATAAAGCACCGTATCAACAAGATGCTCCAGCACCCTCGGCCCGGCCAGCGCGCCTTCCTTGGTGACATGCCCGATCAAGAATATTGAGACGCCCTTGCCTTTGCTCAAATACATCAGTTTTGCCGCGTTCTCCCTTACCTGTGAGACGCTTCCGGGAGCAGACGGGATATCCTCGTGATACATTGTCTGTATGGAGTCAATAACAACTGCTTTGGGTTTTTGTTCTTCAATGTGCTTTTCAATAAGACCTATATTAGTTTCGGAAACAATCAACAGATCTTTAGAGAGCGCATTGAGTCTGTTCGCTCTGAGCTTAATCTGCTGTACCGATTCTTCGCCGGAGATATAAAGCACGGTCCCGTACCTTTTGCTGATCTCATGACACATCTGCAGGACCAGGGTTGATTTCCCTATGCCTGGTTCCCCGCCCACCAGTACCAGAGAACCTACGACCAACCCGCCGCCCAGAACCTTGTCAAGTTCTTTGATGCCGGTCTGATACCTGTTCGCCTCACTGCTTTCTACCTCTGTAATGGGCACAACAGCGCTCATCCCGCCGGAGAGGCTGCCGTTTCTCGGCTCTTTTGCTTTGAATTTTCTCTCCTCTACAAAAGTGTTCCAATTGTTGCACCCGGGGCATTTCCCGAGCCACTTTGAGGACTCATGTCCGCATTCCTGGCAAACAAAAGCTGTTTTATCTTTCATAGTCAGTCCTTGTGAGAAATTTAAGCCGCGTACCGCGCCTTTGCTTTCCTGTCATTTCTTCCAGAGTATTTTCCAGGGGTTTTCCTTTATATCTTTTACCACCGCTTTTAGGTCCTCCGCCATCTTTTTGTCGTTAATCAGCACGGAGAGCGTACCGTCCCCGCTCTCTATTTTTTTTGCCGCCGAATCAAGCGCCGTTACCGTCTCCTCCAATTTGCTTGATATTTTATTAAGGTTTAACATGGTCTCGGAAACATTGCTTTTATCTATGTCTTTTAAAAGTTTGTTTAACTGTCCCGTAAGCTGTTTAAGGTTTGAAGTGGCTGAAGCCATGTCTGCCGAAGCTTTCTCAAAATTCTGTACTGATTTTGTTATAGCGGGGCTGTTCTTCGAGACTATTTCTTTTGTCGTTTTAGTGAGTTCGTTGACATTATCCACGGAGCCCACCAGGGACTTATCAACGCCCGTGACTATTTTATTAAGCGAGTTCAGAATATCTTTGAATTCGGCGGAGACCGAGTTTATGCTCTCCATCGCGGCGTCTATTCCGCCTCCGCTCTTTCCGGCCAAGGTATCGCCGGCTTTAATAAAGGGGGCTTCTTTTGTGCCGCCTGCGATATTTACAAATTTTTCGCCCATAACTCCTGAAGTAATCACGCTTATATAAACATCGTTATTTATCTGCGTGCCCTTGTCAATCTGAAGCTCAACATTTATCTTTTTATCTTCAGTAAGAAATATTCTCTGCACTTTTCCTATTTTTACGCCGCCGCCGTATTTGACGCCGGCGTTTGCCTTAAGGTCCGGAGTGGAGTCAAACAAGACATTCACGCTATAGCCGCTCCTAAAGAGCGTAATGCCCCCCATGTAAAAGGTTGAAGCAATAAGCATGGCCAGGATCACTGTCGTAAAGATCCCGACTTTTACCTCATTTGAAAATGCCATAAGGCCTCCTATTGCGTTGAACTGTTCTTCTTTGTTCTCATCCTAAAACAGGTATCGGCCCCGTAGCCGAGCCCTGAATGAACTGTTTTACGATCGGGTTTTCCGTTTCCTGAATCTCTTTTGGAGTCCCGGCTTCAATTATTTTCCCTTCGTACATCATGGCTATTTTGTCGCCGACCTTGTAAGCGCTCTTCATATCGTGAGTCACTACTACGCCGGTTATCTTCAGTTTGTTCTTAAGGTCCACAATAAGTTCGTTGATGACATCCGACATTATGGGATCCAGCCCGGTCGTGGGTTCGTCATAAAATATTACTTCAGGATCCATTGCGATGGCCCGCGCAAGACCGACTCTTTTTCTCATGCCGCCCGAAAGTTCTGCGGGTTTCTTCTGTTCCACATTCTCCAGCCCGACAAGCGCGAGTTTTTCCCTTACTATTTTTGAGATCTCTGCAGGGGATTTTCTGCTGAACCTGGCAAGCGCAAAACCTACATTCTCCTCCACGGTAAGCGAGTCAAAAAGCGCCGAGCTTTGAAAAAGCATGCCGCATCTAACACGAAGCTCGTCCAGCTCTCCCTCGGAAAGCCTTGTAATATCCCTGCCCCTAAAACAAATCCTGCCCTTGTCCGGCTTTATAAGACCCGTCAAAAGTTTAAGCAGCACGCTTTTCCCGCAGCCGCTCCTCCCGATAATAACCAGAGTCTTCTTCTCTTCAATAACGAGATCAAGGCCGTCAAGGACCTTCTGAT
Source organism: Candidatus Firestoneibacteriota bacterium (assembly GCA_037141215.1). GTDB lineage: Bacteria > Oederibacteriota > D2-FULL-39-29 > D2-FULL-39-29 > CAIOVX01 > JBAXDA01. Next base: position 8,385 of record JBAXDA010000009.1, read on the forward strand.
TGCCGAAAGCTTTAAACGCATTTTCAACTCTTATCATTTTTGCCGGCCTTCATTTCCGTCGAAACGCTACCTTGTCATTTCAACCATAAAAACCAGGTCAAGAGATAATCAAATACCAGGATAAGCATGGAGGAAATGACTACGGAAGAAGTTGTTGCTTTCCCTACACCCTCCGCGCCTCCGGAAGTCTCAAATCCTTTATAGCAGCCGATTATGGCTATTATCGCGCCGAAGGAAATGGTTTTCGCCAGGCCTTTGTAAACATCCAGAGTGTTCAGGTAGATATTCATGCTCTCAAGGAAGGAGGAAGGACTGCTTTCAAAAATATTATGGCTTATCAGCAGACCGCCCATTATACCGAGGATATCCGCCGCAATAGTGAGCAACGGGAGCATTAATATAGCAGCCAGGAATCTCGGGACTGCCAGGTATTTTATGGGATTAGTTCCAAGCGTTCTGAGGGCGTCGATCTGCTCCGTTACATTCATCGTTCCTATCTCCGCAGCTATCGCGGAACCTATCTTTCCCGCCATGACCAGCCCGATAAGCACAGGAGCAAGTTCTCTGGCAAGCGCCAGAGACACGATACCTCCGAGGAAATTCGCCGAGCCGGAGATCTTCCTTTCAAGAGCTGTGCCGGTCTGCAGAGCCAGTATCATGCCTGTGGAGATGGAAGTAATGGCCACAACTCCAAGGGATTTGTTGCCGATAGCAAGCATCTGCGCAACAATATTTTTCCATTCGGAGGGCTTTTTGAAGGTCCAGTAAAGAGTTTTTCCTAAAAGCACGGTCACTTTACCCGATTCCTCAAGGAAAGCCAACAGCGTCCTGCCTATACCTTCAAATATTGCGGTCATTTTTTTGTTATTGGCAGCAGTCGAAATCTGTTATCCTCTTTAAAACGCGTCCCTTATTAACTCTATCTTAAGCTCACTGCCTTTTTCATATTCTATAGCAACCACGTCAAACCTGCAATCGTATTCTTCCTTGGTTCCGGCAAGGTAAAGCTCGGCGCACCTTTGAATATGCTTCTGTTTCGCAGGAGTTATGGTGTCAACAGGGGATTCGGTGCTCCCTTTGGTTATGGTTTTTACTTCAACAAAAGAAATAACCGCCTTCTCTTTCGCAATTATGTCTATCTCCCCGTACCTGCACCGGTAATTCCTTTCAATTATAAGGAACCCCTGTTTTTTCAGAAATTCAACGGCTGCAGTCTCTCCGAAATCGCCTAAAGATTTTTTCCAAACCATTTTCTGTGTATCCCGCACCGGCCGTATTTTCTTATCGCCGCCAGATGCTTTGCCGTGCCATAGCCTTTGTTTTCCCTAAAGCCGTACTGCGGGTAGGTTTCGTCAAATTCCAGCATCATTTTATCCCGGGCGGCCTTTGCCACCAGAGAAGCAGCTGCCACGGAAAAGCAGGTAGCATCCCCGCGTATCACGGGGGTCTGGGCAATTTTACAGGCGATGCCGTAGGGCCCGTCAATAAGTATATGTCCGGGTTTTATAGAAAGGCCTTCAACCGCCAGTTTCATAGCAAGCAGAGAAGCCCGTAGAATGTTTATTTCATCTATTTTTTTCTCGTCAACAACTCCGAGCGCGAAGGAAACCGCTTCGCGTTTTATTATCCCGCTCAATTCTTCTCTTCTTTTTTCAGGGACTTTCTTTGAATCTTTTACCCCGCAAAAAAGGCTGAGTTTTTCAAGAGTTTCCCCGGAAAAAAGAACGGCGGCGGCGACGACCGGGCCGGCCAACGGGCCTCTCCCGACTTCGTCCACCCCCGCCACAAATTCTATTCCTGTATCCCAGAGCAGTTTCTCCGGTCCGATCAATTTCTTTAATCTTTCCAGCTCGCCCGTTTTCATTGTTATTTTACTTCTGGTTTTACTGCCTCCGAAGCCGCAGGAGCCGCTTCTGGCACCGCGTCAAGAGAAACCTTTGCCGCTTCCTCTTTCTCTTTCACCCTGGCATCCTTGCCCACTTTGTCCCTTATGTAGTAAAGGCGAGCTCTTCTTACATCGCCTTTTCTTAGAACTTCCACTTTATCAACTACCGGAGAATTAAGAATAAAGGTCTTCTCTACGCCTATTCCGGCAGAAACCTTCCTTACCATGAAAGATTCATCCAGGCCGCCGCCTTTCCTTCTGATAACTGTTCCCTCAAAGGCCTGCAATCTTTCTTTGCCGCTTTCTTTGATCTTTATGATGACCTTAACAACATCTCCGACCTTGAAATCAAACTTTTCTTTTTTTAAGAATTTTTCCTGCCACTTCATCTGTATTTCCCCCTATCATTGATCTTTTAGTTTCTATGTTTCTTTTTAATACTGCTTGTTTCAGGTTTACTTTCGCTCTAAATCAGGCCTTCTTTCCCTGGTTCTCTTTTCTGCTTCTTTTTTTCTCCACTCGTTTATCTTCGCATGATTTCCGTTCAATAATACTTCCGGTACTTTCAGTCCTTTCCAGTCTGCAGGGCGCGTGAAGTGCGGGTAGTCCAGCAGGCCGTCCATAAAGGAATCCTGCTTTGCGGAATCCTCATTACCCAGTACGCCGGGTAGAAGCCTCGTTACCGCGTCTATGACCGACATTGCGGGCAGTTCTCCGCCGGTAAGCACATAATCGCCTATTGATATTTCTTCATCAAAGAACTGAACAAGGCGTTCGTCGTAGCCTTCATAGTGCCCGCAGAGCAGAATCAGATGCTTTTCTTTTGAGAGCTCCACGGCTTTTTTCTGGTTGAAGACTCTGCCGGCAGGGGTAAAAATTATCTTCCTTGCCTTTTTATAACCTCTGATGCTTTTCAAAGCCGCGATTACCGGCTCTATTTTCATCACCATTCCGCAGCCGCCGCCATAAGGCGTATCGTCCACATTCTTGTGCTTGCCTGACGCAAAATCCCTCAGATTGAGAGCCCGGGCCTTGAGTTTCTTCTTTTGGGCCGCCCTCTTCAGGATACTGGCGTTAAGAACACTGTCGAACATCTCAGGAAAAATGGTGATGATGTCTATTTTCACTTTAGTGCCCGGAGAGTTAGAGCTGAACTTTTGCGTTCTTAAGAAGCTTCGCTACTGTATTGGAAGGCTGTGCGCCTTTCTTGATCCAGGCGGAGATCTTATCGGCCTTTACTACCAGGCCTTTTTCTTTATCAAACGGGTTATAACTGCCCAGTATTGCCAGATTCCTTCCCTCTTTCGGAAACCTTGAATCGGCAACTACTATTCTGTACCTCGGCTTTTTTGTGGTGCCTACCCTCGACATTCTTATAACGACCGGCATTAAATCCTCCTTGCTATGCGTTGTATTTTCTGAAGAACTCTTCTTTCTCTTCCGAAAAACTGCCCCGAATAACGGCATTTCTGATACGAGCTGCTAATTTTATCATAAAATACAGGTTATGTAAAGTGTTTAAATACATGCCTGAAAGCTCATGTGCCTTAATAAGATGCCTTAAATAGGCTCTGGTGAAGTTCTTACAGGTATAACAGCCGCATTCCGGGTCAGGCGTGGTGAAATCATTGCTGTATTCTGCGTTTCTGACTACCAACCTGCCGCTGCTTGTAAAAAGAAGGCCGTTTCTTGCCACTCTTGTAGGAAAAACACAATCAAACATATCCATGCCGCGTTCAATACATTCCCAAAGGTCTTCCGGCGTTCCCACTCCCATAAGATATCTGGGTTTATTTTCAGGCATAAAAGGCTCTACCGCCTCAATCATTCCGGTCATAAGGGGCTTGGTCTCGCCGACGGAAAGTCCGCCGATGGCATAACCCTCAAAGTCAATACCCGTAATCTCTTCGGCGCTCCTTTTCCTCAGGTCAGGGTAAACACTCCCCTGTATTATACCGAACATGGCCTGCTCTCCCCTGTAAGCCGCCCTGGCGCGTTTAGCCCATTTAGTCGTCCTGATGAGGGCTTCAGTCGCGTATTCTTTATCGCAGGGGAAAGGAACGCATTCGTCAAAGACCATCATAATATCCGAGCCCAGGATATTCTGGATCTCAATTACTTTCTCGGGCGTGAAGACATGTTCCGAGCCGTCCAGGTAGGATTGAAAAACAGCGCCATCCTCATTTATCTTTCGCAGGCCTTTCAAAGAGAAAACCTGGAATCCGCCGGAATCCGTCAGGATGGTCCTGTTCCAGCCGGAGAATTTATGCAAACCTCCCGCTCCTTTGATGACCTTGAGCCCCGGGCGCAGGTAGAGATGATAGGTGTTTCCGAGTATCACTCCGGTGTCCATCTCGTACATATCCCGCATCAAAGCGCCTTTGACCGTACCCTGCGTGCCTACCGGCATATAAACAGGAGTCTCGACAATACCGTGCGCCGTAGTTATGATTCCGGCTCGCGCTTTGGTCTTTGTGTCTTTATGTATCAGTTTGAATTCCATATTTCTATTTTAGCCTTTAGAAAGTAAAGAGGGAAGGCTTATCTGCCCTCCCCCTTTTAAGTTATGAAATTAATAAACCTTATGAACTCTTTACCGCTTTCTCAAGTTTCTCGTATTCGCTCTTCAGCTCGGCAGGGAGCTTATCCCCAAACTTATAATAGAAAGAGCTGATATCGGCAATCTCACCCTGCCACTCTTTAAGATTAACTTCAAAGAGTTTCTTTATGGTGGTTGCGGCAAGATCCAGGCCTTTCACGTCAAAATCAGCGGTCTTCGGCAGATAACCGACGGGCGACTTTTCCGCTTCAACCTTGCCGGCTGTCCTTTCAATTATCCATTTCAGCACCCTGATATTTTCGCCAAAACCGGGCCACATAAATTTACCGGCTTCATCCGTCCTGAACCAGTTGACAAAAAATATTTTCGGAGCCTGCTTTATTTTCTTGCCGACCTTCATCCAATGCGCGAAATAATCCCCCATATTATACCCGCAGAACGGGAGCATCGCCATCGGATCCCTTCTCAAGGCGCCTACGGAATGAGCCGCCGCGGCAGTAGTTTCCGAGCCCATGATAGAGCCCAGGAATACGCCGTGATTCCAGTCAAAACTTTCGTAAACCAGAGGGATGAGCTTGCTTCTTCTGCCTCCGAATATTATAGCGGAGATAGGGACGCCTTTAGGATTATTGTATTCTTTTGAAAGCACGGGGCAATTTGTAACGGAAACAGTAAATCTTGAATTTGGATGCGCTGCTTTCTCGGCAGAACCGGGCTGCCAGGGATTGCCTTTCCAGTCAAGGGCTTTTGTAGGAGCAGAATTATCATGGCCTTCCCACCAGGGCTCGTCTTTCTCCGTGTCCAGCGCCGTATTGGTGTAAAGCGTCGGGAAAAACTTCCCGGCTTTCAGCGTCTTTATCATATTGGGATTTGTTTTTAAGGAGGTTCCCGGAGCCACACCAAACATGCCCATCTCCGGATTTATCGCGTAAAGCCTGCCGTCGGGGCCTACATTAAGCCAGGCAATATCGTCTCCCAGCATCCAAATCTTGTAGCCCGGAAGCGCGGATTGGAGCATTGCCATATTTGTTTTTCCGCAGGCGGAAGGAAGAGCTGCGGCAACATACGAGATATGTCCCTTAGGGTCTTCAACTCCGATGATTATCATATGTTCGGCAAGCCAGCCTTCCTGAAAACCTAGCCAGGATGCGATTCTGAGAGAGAAACATTTCTTGCCGAGCAGCGCATTACCGCCATAGCCGGAGCCAAAACTCATTACCAGGCCTTCGTCGGGAAAGTGCATTATGAACCGTCTTTCCGGATGCAGGTCGCCTATTGAATGCACGCCTTTGACAAATTTTTCGCTCTTGCCTATTTTTTCAATAACGCTTTTGCTCATCCTGGTCATAATTCTCATGCTGATAGCAACATAAACGGAATCCGTCACCTGCACGCAGGCTT
>JBAXDA010000010.1:0-13924 GCA_037141215.1 Candidatus Firestoneibacteriota bacterium
TTATATTTGTTGTAAAGTTGGATAAGGTCAGGAAGTTCTTTTACGCAGTACGGGCACCAGGTTGCCCAGAAGTTGAGGAGCACAACTTTCCCCTTATAATCCGCAAGAGGAACATCCGGCGAATTTAAAACCGTGACTTTTATGTTTTGCCTGGCGGAAGTTTCCGCTGCCTTCCCGGGTTCGACCGAGGGTTTCTTTGCCATAGCTGTGCAGGACAAAGCAATTGCCGATACCATTGAAAGAATAACAAATTTATTCATATAACCTCCTGAGATGCTTATTCGCGAAAATATTTAAACCGGGTGTTTCATACCTGCGTGTAATCATGCTTTAAGAACCTGCTGAATACCTGCCGGCAATGTAGATGAAATATCCGCCGATTATCAGCAGTATAAACCCCATTACTTTTCTTATCTTCTCCATCCACGCGCCGGCCCGGGGGAGGGCCATCAAAATTCCGGCGAAAGTTCCGGCTGCTATCAAAAGTAATCCCATGCCGAGAGAGAAGACGAAGAGGAGAGTTGTTCCGAAAAGCACATTCCCGCTCTTGCCCACATAGATCAACAGTGTCCCGAGTACCGCGCCGGTGCAGGGTCCTACTACAAGTCCCGAAATAAGACCGAGAAAAAATATGGTCACGAAACCGCTTCCTATTTTTTTATTGGCGAGGTTATTGACCCAGGCCGGCATTTGCAGGGAATAAACATCGAACATGCTGAGAGAGAGCAGGATGCAGACGCCGCCCATTATAATATTCGGGAGAGGTTTTGTGCTTATGGATCCGAAATAAGAGCCGGTAAGCGAGGCGACAGCTCCGAGTACTGTGTAAATCAGAGCAAGTCCGAGCACATAGACTAAAGAGAGCGTGAATCCTTTGAATTTGCTTCCGCCGCTCTGAGTGGCTATAAAGGTAACGGTAATAGGGAGCATTGTATAAATGCAGGGTTCGAAACTTACCATTATTCCTCCCGCCAAAGAGAGGAAGTAAACAATCCAGGAGCCCTGCTCCAGCGCTGCCCTTAAACTTTCAACGAGTGCTGTCATAGGTTTTTGTCTATGAGCGCTTTTAGGTCTGCTTCGGGTAAATAACCTGTCTGGCGTTCAAGCTCCTTTCCTGCCTTGAATATCAAAAGTGTGGGTATTGCCAGTACTGAATTTTCTGCGGCCGCTTTCACATTCTTTATGGCGTCCACATTAACGAACTTAACCCTGCCGATATATTCATCCGAAAGCTTCTCAATGACAGGTGTTATTCTTTTGCAGGACGGGCACCACTCAGATTTAAAGACAGCAAGGACAGGAAGCGGCGAATTTAAGACATCCTCCTGAAATTTTGAATCATCAGTAACTGTCAGGTTGGGCATTTGAGCCTCCGTATTGTCAACAGCATAATTTTAGCATTACATCTGCCGCAAGTCAATTTAGTTTAACCTCAAGCTCCGGGTTTCCTCTATGATATTAATCATCAATGTGCTAAAATCGCAAATAGTTAACGCTTAATATCCTGCCGCGGAGGGAAAATGTCAAGCTTGAGATTTGACTTCAATAATATGATGGAGCATAACATCGGAAAGAAAGACGGTATTTCAACTGGAGACCTAAAGGCTTTTAAGAAACAGGCTTATGCGGCGCAGCGGCATCTGGCAAAAGTGCTTTTAAGTAAAAAAGACAGAATCAGTCTCTCGCTCGAATGGACCCGGCTTCCTTTTCAGGATGAAAAAGTGTTAGCCGAAATACAGACATACGGGGAGCAGATCGGAAAAAACTACGAGAATGTCATCTTCCTGGGGATAGGCGGTTCCTACCTGGGGCTCAAGGCCGCGCAGGACGCGCTTCTTTCCCCTTATTACAATGATTTCAAGGCTCTCAGGAAGGGCAGGGCAAGAATATATTTTGAGGGAAACAACCTGGACCCTGAAACGCTCTTTGCGCTTCTAAAAAACCTTAATCCAAAGAAAACTTTTGTGGTTTGTATTTCGAAATCAGGCGAGACAACGGAGACTAAGGCGGCGCTTGAACTCGCCGAAAACTGGTTAAGAAAAGCATACGGGAAAAATTTTGCAAAACGGATAGCTGTAATAACGGACCCGGAATCAGGGGCCTTGAGGCAAAAAGCAAAAAAAGCAAATAACTCGGATCCGCTTGCTTATAGAAGTCTGCCACTGATTCCCGGAGTCGGCGGCAGGTTCTCGGAGTTTAACATGGGGCTTCTGCACCTCGCCATCATAGGCGTGAAGCTCAAAGAGGTCCTGGCGGGGGCAGCAGCAATGGCAAAATCCTGTGAAATTCCGGATATCTTCGGCAACCCGGCTCTTATGTACGCAGTCCTGCAGGTTCTGGCTTTTAAACGGAAAAGAAAATCCATCGCCGTCTTAATGCCGTTCTCGGAACAATTAAAAGCAACTGCGGACTGGTATGTCCAGCTGCTTGCTGAAAGTACCGGGAAGAAGTTCGGCAGAAAGATCATAGTAGAGGATGGGGTAGAGAAATGGGCAGAAGACAAGAGCAGGCTTTTGAATACAGGCAGGACACCTGTATCGGCAAGAGGCACCAACGACCTGCATTCAATCCAGCAAAACAATATAGAAGGCAGGAACGATAAGACTGTGACTTTTATCCGTGTGGAAAAATTCAGGAATGATCTGCGGCTTCCCTTTACGGGAGATTTTCTTGCCGGTAAAAAATACAGTGAGCTTCTAAAAACCGCGCAGGAAGGAACAGCCTGGGCTTTAAACAGGGCTGAGAGACCAAATTGTGTCATAAGTCTTCCGGAATTAAGCCCCCGCGCCTGGGGAGAACTCCTGTTCTTTTTTGAGATGGCAACCGCTTATGAGGGCGAGCTCCTGAACATTAACGCGTTCAATCAACCCGGAGTTGAGTCCTACAAAAACTTTATGTTCTTCAAACTGAAAAAACCTGGAGTAAAGAAAGAGACGTCGGAAGAAATCACAAATAATCCGATGGTAAGTAAGAAAAGGTACATTATTTAAGCCGAGAGCATCCTTTCAGGCGTGTTCTGAGCCCATAAACAAAAAAGGGAGCCAAAAGCTCTCCCTTTTTTGTGAAAAAGCAAGGCCGTATAATGGGGGACATTAATTCCGGCCTGTGCCGTTTATCGGCTGTTCTTTGCCTCTTCGTAATCGTTTTAGGTCAGCTTCTTCATAGGTTTACCGCAACAAGTGGCCTCTTTTGCCGCCACTTTTCCGCACTTCTCGCATTTATAGATCTTTACACTGCCGCAACCGCATCCGCAATCCGTCATAATTATCACCCCCCGTAGAGTTAGTATACTTATACTTTCAAGAATTACTATGATACCTGTCATAAATGGAATAGTCCACGCCTGCTAAACTTCAATTGACTAGGTTGGTTTCATGTAATATACTAATAATACGATTATCGCTGCTTTATCGGAGGTACAATGTCGGCAGTTAAAGTAATTCCGGGGGTTTACTCGGTTGGCGCGGTTGATTGGAATGTCAGGGCTTTTCACGGACATACATATAATACCAGGTTGGGCACTACCTACAATTCCTACCTCATCGTTGACGAAAAGATTGCGCTTATAGACACCGTCTATGCTCCGTTCAGCGCTCAACTCTTGAAAAATATAGCGGAAATAGTGCCTCTCGATAAAATAGATTATGTAATCTCAAATCACGGGGAGACTGACCATTCGGGCTCTCTTCCGGAGATCAAAAAAGCCTGCCCTCGGGCAAAACATTTTGGTACACAAAAGTGCAAAGAAATCCTGCAGAAGATGTATTACCTTGACCTGGACTTCACGGTTGTAAAATCAGGAGATAAATTGTCCCTGGGGAAAAAAACTCTGTCCTTCCTGGAAGCTCCGATGATCCACTGGCCTGACTCAATGTTTACATACATACAGGAAGACGCGCTTCTGCTCTCAAACGATGCATTCGGGCAGCATTATGCGTCTTCCCAAAGATTTAACGATGAAGTGGAAGCAGCCCCCCTTATGGAAGAAGCAGAGGCGTACTTTGCGAATATACTCTGGCCGCTCAGCCCGCTGATCTTGAGAAAGATAGAGGAAGTGGTAAAAGCCGGGTTTCCCATAAAAATAATAGCGCCCAGCCACGGCGTTATCTGGCGGAAAGATCCGATGAAGATAGTTAATGCTTATGTGGAATGGGCGAAGAACACAACCAGGAAGAAAGTTGTAATCGCTTATGAAACTATGTGGAAATCCACCGAAAAAATGGCGTACAAGATCGCTGACGGGCTTATTTCAGAGGGTATTGAGGTGAAACTTTATGATGTCAGTGTCATTGAACACACGAACATTATAAGAGAGATGCTTTATGCTAAAGGGTTTATTGTGGGCTCTTCCACGCTTGATAATGATATGCTCCCCAATGCCGCTAAATTTCTTTATTTCCTCAAGGGGTTAAGGCCTAAAGGAAGGATAGGAGCTGCATTTGGTTCTTATGGCTGGGCCGGAGGCGCGGTAAAGACTATTGAAGGAGTCCTAAAGGAAACCGGCGTTGAACTTGTGCTGCCGGGCCTGGGAGTCCAATTTGTCCCGGATAAGGAAGAAGAAAAGAAGTGTTTTGATTTTGGGAAAGAATTCGCAAGAAAACTATAATCGATTATCGTTCATAAAGTTTTTAACGGAAAGCTGTATGAATCTGTGTCATAAACATTAAGAACGTTAAGAACGGGCTTGGGTTTACAACCAGGAGGTCTTCGTGGATAAGTATAAATGCACCGTCTGTGGCTATGTTTATGATCCTTCAGCCGGAGATCCCGACAACAGCGTGGCTCCGGGGACCGGCTGGGATAAAGTTCCGGCTGATTGGGTCTGCCCGAATTGCGGCGTTGGAAAAGAAATGTTTGAAAAAGTGTGATTCGCCGGCGGGAAGATTTGATTGCCTGAAAACATTTTCTGCCGCAGAAAACACGTTCTGTTTAGACAGCAGCCTGAAGGTATAGTAAGTAATTTCTAAGACGCTTGCACGGAGAGAGAAAATGGGGCTAAAATTTAACGGAAAAGAGTTGTCCGAAATAGGCATTCAGATAGAGGTTAACGGGAAAGCGTTTTATGCGGAAGCGGAAAAGAACGCGAAGACTCCTGAGTCCCGCAAGCTGTTTGGAGAGCTTAAACTGCAGGAAGAGAATCATATAACGGCCTTTAAAAAAATAGGCGAAATTGAAGAAGCCGGCGGCGAACCTGAATCCTATGAGGGGGAATTCGCTGATTATGTGAAAATGTTTGCCGGACAGAATGTTTTTTCACAGCAGAACAGGGGGGCGGAAGCCGCCAAGAATGCAAAGAGCGATGCGGAAGTAATAGAGCTTGCCCTTGGATTTGAAAAAGAATCCATACTTTTATATGAGAGCATGAAAAGTGTTGTATCTTCTTCCAGTTTGAAAGCTTTGCAGGCACTTATCAACGAAGAACTAAAGCATGTAAAGTACCTCCTAGACCTTAAAAGCAAATTCAGCCGTTTGTAACATTGGAAGCATTCCCGCGGACAAGTTGTACACTTTAAAGTTTTAAAATTCAGGATTGAGGTGCCTTATGCCTGTATTTGACCTTGTGATAATAGGAGGCGGACCCGCCGGGATAACCGCTGCTGTTTACGCTGCCAGGAAGAAACTGGATTTTCTTCTTATCACAGCCGATATAGGCGGACAGGCTCCCTGGAGCGGCGATATTGCAAATTACACCGGCTACAATTTTGTAACAGGCCCGGAGTTGGTTTCAAAATTTGAAGAACATCTTAAACAGTTTCCGGTAAATATCAAAGAAGGAGAGTTTGCCAGGTCGATTGACAAAAAAGGCGATATCTTTGAGATCTGGACCAGCCGCGGCGCTTACGAGGCGAAGTCCGTGATTATCGCGACAGGGAAAAGATCCCGCGAACTCAATGTGCCGGGGGAAAAGGAGTTTAAGAATAAAGGGCTAGCTTATTGCGCTACCTGTGACGGGCCGTTGTTTGCAGGCAAGGACACGGCGGTTATAGGAGGTGGGAATTCCGCCCTGGATGCGGCGCTGCAGCTGGTGAGATATTGCACGAAAGTTTATATCATAAATAATACCGAAAGACTCGGTGGGGATACGGTCATGAAGGAACAGGCTGAAAAAGCCGGTAACCTTGAGGTGCTGAACAGTTCAAAGGTGCTGGAGGTGCTTGGCGGTAAAGTTGTGAGCGGCCTAAAAATTGAGAAAGTAAAAGACGGGAATACAGAAATTGTGGAGCTTAAGGTGCAGGGAGTTTTCGTGGAAATCGGTCTGCTTCCAAATTCCGAATTTGCCGCCCTTGCAGGCAAGAACAGCGCAGGAGAGATAGTCGTCAACGCGGATTGCGCTACCGGCATTCCCGGGATTTTTGCGGCGGGAGATGTTACTAATGTCGCAGAAAAACAGATAATCATTGCGGCAGGAGAAGGCGCAAAGGCTGCGCTGGCCGCTTTCAAGTACCTCCTGGTCTCCGGAAAGTTGTCTCAATAGTAAAGTTAGGGTTGAGGAAGGAAGACTAAGTTTTGAATAGTTTTTAGGCTGAGGCCTTAGCCCGTAAAGAGTGATTTTGAGAGGTGTTTATGAGAAAAGTTTACCTTGATAATGCGGCCTGCACGCCGGTAGACGGCAGAGTCCGGGATGCTATGCTTCCCTATCTTTTTGAGCACTTCGGCAATCCCTCTAGCATACACGAGTATGGGGCCAAACCGAGAGAAGCAGTGGAAGAAGCCAGAAAACAGGTTGCAGCCCTTATCGGCGCCGACTCTTCGGAGATAGTTTTTACTTCAAACGGTTCAGAAGCCAATAATATGGCCATAAAAGGCGTTAGCCTTGCAGGCATGGCAAAAGGCAGACACCTCATACTGTCCGGGATAGAACATTTTTCCGTGATGCATTCCGGGAAATCCCTGGAGAAACTCGGGTTCAAGGTAAGCTATCTTCCCGCGGACAACAACGGCATAATTAAGTATGAAGAACTTAAGTCCCTGATAACCAATGAGACCCTTCTTGTCTCTATGATGCACGCGAATCATGAGATAGGCACTATACAACCGGTCAAAGAAACAGCGGCGCTGCTCCGGGAAATTAATAAATCCAGAATTGCAGTGAAACTTCCGGCGATACTTCTTCATACCGATGCCGTACAAACCGCCGGTAATATTCCTGTGAATGTAAAAGAACTCGGCGTTGATCTGTTGACGCTTGCCGGCTCGCAATTTTACGGACCGAAGGGAGCCGCCGCCCTTTACATAAGGAAAGGCGTCCGCGTATTCCCGCTTATTGACGGAGGTATACAAGAGGAAGGCAGAAGAGCAGGTCTGGAAAATGTGCCGGCCATTGTGGGCCTGGGCAAAGCCGCGGAACTTGCAGGACTTGAACTTACCGCCAATATGCAGAAGATGCTGCCTCTGCGCGACAAACTCATTAAGGGCATTCTTGAAAAAATAAAAAATTCCAGGCTCAACGGCGAGGCAGGACGGCGCCTTCCTTCCAATGTAAATGTTTCCATAGAATTTATAGAAGGCGAATCCATGCTTATGTTCCTGGATGGCGAAGGCATAGCCGCCTCCTCCGGCTCAGCCTGTACTTCCAGGGCGTTAAAAGCGTCTCATGTGCTTCTGGGTATCGGCGTGCCTATAGAGGTTTGTCACGGTTCAATATTGTTTTCGCTGAATAAGTATATAACAGAAGAAGACATTGACTATGTACTGCAGGTTTTCCCGGGGATAGTTGAGAAGCTAAGGAAAATGTCGCCTCTTTACAAAGGATAAAAATTGGAAGTTTGGGTGTTGGAAATCATCCAAGCCTCCCAACCTCAGATGCAGTTTTAAGGAGGAGCAATGGCGGAAGAAAACAAGATGACAATAATACTTTTCTCGGGGGAAATGGACAAGGCCCTTGCGGCTTTCACTCTGGCAACGACTGCCGGTTCTATGGGGTTTAAAGTGACCATGTTCTTTACTTTCTGGGGGCTAAATGTATTGAAAAAGGGCGGCCTTCTAGCAAAAAAGACAAATTTCCTGCAGAAAATGTTCGCTTTTATGAATCGCGGGACCAAAGACTCGCTGCCTCTTTCAAAATTTAATTTTTCCGGAGCAGGTCCGGCTATGATGAAGCTGCTTATGACGCAGAAGAAGATGGCCTCCCTTCCGGAAATGATGAAACTGGCAAAAGAACTTGGGGTGAAATTTGAAGCCTGCACGACCTCCTGCAATATTATGGGAGTGGATCGGGAAGCTCTCATTGACGAGGTGGATGAAATGGTCGGAGCTGCCTCCTACCTCGGGGACGCCAAAAACTCAAATGTTAATCTTTTTATATAATTAAACAGGATTAAGATTTAGATTTAAGGCCTATTCCGGCTAAAAACCTGTTTAAAAGGAGTTAAAGTGGAGAATATCACCCCCGACAGCACCCTGGATTGTGTTGGCCTCTACTGCCCGGTCCCTATAATTAAGACTACGCAGAAATTGAAAGAACTCAAAGCAGGCGAGATACTTGAAATTGACGCCGATGATGAAGGCATCCTTAAGGATATGCCTGCGTGGTGCAAAACGACAGGAAATGAATACCTGGGGGAAGAAAAAGGCAGTGACGGAATAATTAAAGTTTTTGTCAGGAAAAGTAAGCAATAAGGAGTTCTCTTGTTTGACCTCACTATAGCCATATCCGGACCGGCCGGCGCCGGGATGCAAAGCATCTCTTTTACTTTAGCCAAGACTTTTACAAGAGCCGGCTATTCCGCGTATATTTATCATGACCTTATGTCCCGCATAAGGGGCGGGAATAATACTTCCATTGTCAGGCTCAAAACGGCTCCGGTAAACTCGTCTAAAGAAACATTTGATCTGCTTGTAGTCCTGGACAAGGAAGCAGCAGAGCGGAACAGGACTAAGGTCAAGCAGAATGGTTTTCTTGTTTTTGACGGCGACAAAATTGCTCCGACAGGCTCCGGAGAAAATCTTATTTCTGTGCCGCTGGAAAAATTAGCGTTGGAAGCCGGTAAAGATAAGATAACAATAAACTCGGTAGCGACCGGCGCGGTGCTTGCCCTTCTCGGTTCAAAGGTGCAGACAGAGTGTTTCGGGGTAGTAAAGGAGCTCTTTGCTTCCAAGGGAGAAGAAGTTGTAAATAATAACATTGCAGCGATAAAAGCCGGGTTTAATTATGTCCTCGCCAATTACAGGGAAAAAATAAAACTTGATATTGAGCCTTTAAGGGTAGTCAGAAAGCGCTTTCTGCTTACGGGCAGCGAAGCTCTGGGCCTGGGTGCTATAGCCGCAGGCGTGAAATTTTATGCAGGTTACCCCATGTCTCCTTCAACGGCAATAATGGAATATATAGCGGCAAGGGCAAAGGAATATAATATCGCGTTTGAGCAGGCCGAGGACGAAATTGCCGCGATAAATATGGCGATAGGCGCAGGTTACGGCGGTGTTCGCTCCATGACAGCAACTTCCGGCGGAGGTTTTGCCTTAATGATCGAAGGCGTAAGCCTTGCGGGCATGACCGAAACTCCGGTTGTAATAGTAATCGCGCAGAGGCCGGGTCCGGCAACGGGTTTTCCCACCAGGACAGAGCAGGGAGATCTTAATATGGCGCTGCACGCCGGTCATGGAGATTTTGCCAGGGTGATACTTGCTCCGCGCAATGCCGCAGAGGCAGTCTATATTATGAGCAAGGCGTTCAACTACGCTGAAAAATACCAGATACCCGTAATTGTACTAACCGATCAGTGCTTCAATGATTCTAGTTATACGGTGAATCTTGCTGATGTGAAATCTGAACCGCCGGACCGTGGAGAATTCTTTAACGCTGCCGGAGCAGAGGCTTATACCTACAAGCGCTATGAGCTTCTTGGGGACGGCTGCATTTCAAAAAGAATGTTGCCGGGCACGGAGAATCAGGTGGTCTACGCCGATTCAGACGAGCACACGATGGAAGGGCATATTTCCGAGGACGGAAAATTTAGAGAGAGGATGACGCGGAAGCGTCTTGACAAATATATTGAAATAGCCAAGAAAATCGACAAACCTATATATTACGGAGAGGCGGACCCAAAAGTTGTTTTCACCGGCTGGGGTTCTTCTTACGGCGCTCTTAGAGAAGCGGCCGATCTGCTTAATGAAAAAGGCATACCTGCGGCGGTTCTGCATTTTAATATGATTTTTCCCCTGCCGGAAATACAGCTCCCGTTTGACCTTGCCTCTCTTGACGCTTTTGTTTGTGTTGAGAACAATGTGACCGGACAGTTTGCCGATATTTTTGAGAAACATCAGAGAATCAGTTTTACCAAGAGAATATTAAGATATGACGGTCGGCCTTTAACAGCAGAATTCATTCTGGATAACCTGTAAATGGCCGGTTGGAAATGCGAGGGAGATTTATGGTTACCAAAGAAGACTACATAAGCAGCGACCCTTCCTCCTGGTGCCCCGGCTGCGGGAATTTTAGTATACTTCAGGCGCTAAAGCAGGCGCTTGTAGAACTTGACCTGGCGCCCTGGCAGGTTGTAATGGTCTCCGGTATAGGTCAGGCGGCAAAGATTCCGCATTACCTGAGAGTGAACTGCTTCAACGGCCTTCATGGCAGGGCTCTGCCTGCCGCTTTCGGGATCAAGACGGTCAATCATAAACTCAAGGTTATTGCGGCCGGAGGAGACGGGGATGCTTATGCCGAGGGAGGCAATCATTTTATCCATGCCATGAGAAGAAACCCCGATCTTACTTATCTCGTTCACGACAATCAGATATACGGCCTTACAAAAGGACAGGCCTCTCCCACCACGGATCTCGGAATGAAGACCGGCACGACCCCTTCCGGAAGCGTTGATATACCCGAGAGCCCGCTTGCGGTGGCTGTGGCAATGAACTGCAGTTTTGTTGCGCGTGGATTTGCGGGTGATATTCCCCACCTTGCCGGGCTCATTAAACAGGGGATAAATCACAAAGGTTTTGCTCTGATAGATATTCTCCAACCCTGTGTAACTTTTAATAAGATTAACACTTATCAGTGGTACAAGGACCGGGTGTATAAGCTTGACGGAGAGCCCGGCTATGATCCTTCCGACAGGGTCAAAGCCTTTGAAAAAGCACTTGAGTGGGGAGCAAAAATTCCCATCGGCGTCATTTATTCCAAAGAAAGGCCTGTTTTCGAGGACAGTATTTTCAAGCCCGGAGATGCCTCCCTTTCAAGACAGCCTTTAAATCCGCCTGATTTTGTTAAACTGTTGGAACAATATCTATGAGCTCCGCTGAAAAGAATTTTATCAAAGCTGAAAAACTGAGAGAGCATGGAAGTTTTGCCCCCGCGCTAAAATACTACTCTCTTGCCCTCAAACAAAAAATATCTCCTGCCGCATATTTCGGGCTGGGCGGCTGCCTGAGGCTTACAGGAAAATTCAAGGAGGCTCTGAAGGCGTATAAAAACGGGCTCAGCCTTCTAAGCAAAGACGGCGCTGAATACGCCGACGGGTTAATGGGCCTCGGCATGTCTCTCCGCGGTCTTTCAAAATACAAAGCAGCCGAGAAATACTTTAAACTTGCCGGGAAAATTTACCTAAAAAACAGGGATGAGCAGGGTCTGGCTTACTGCCTCTGGTGCTCCGGCGGACTGCTCCGCATACTCGGAAAATTAAAAGAGGGAAGAGCTTGTTTTGGCAAATCGCTCTCAATATACCGTAAGCTTAAAGACGAAAGCGGGACTGCTTATGCCCTTGCGGGCACAGGAGGGATACTTCGGATGCTCGGCGAGTACAAAGACTCGCATGAATGTTACAGAAAAGCCGCGGGAATGTTTAAAAAGCAAAAGGACACTTTCGGCTTTGCCTACTGCAATTGCGGCATGGGCAGCGCTGCCAGGATGTCCTTTAAGCCGGAAGTTTCCGTGGAATATTACAGGATAGCCGTGAAGAACTACAGGAAAATAACGGATGAGATAAATATCGCATTTGTGCTCTGGGGCTACGCAAACACACTGTTAACTGCCGGAAGGCTTAAGGAAGCAGAAAAATTGCATCGGGAATCTGCGGCTTTATTCAAAAAACACGATGACAAACGCGGGAAGGTATACGCGGAACTCCAGGGCGGGGAGCTTGAAAGATTGAAAACAAATCTCCCTTTGGCTGTAAAGAAATTCAAGTCTGCGCTAAAGAATGCCCGGAAATTCGGGTTTAAATTCGAGGCATTGCATGCAAAAACAGGGCTTTTTTATTGCGGCAAGGGCAAAGAAACAGGCAGAGAATACAGTAAAATAAAGTCAAAATGGCCCGATGTTTTAAAAAGAAACACCCCCGTAGTCCTTAATTTCCCTTGATTTCAAGCACCCTTTTCGAGTAGAATAATACCCTATTATGTATGCTATTGTCCTTGCCGGCGGCAAGGGGACCAGGATGAAGTCCCCCTTACCAAAGGTACTACACAAGATTTGCAATAAGCCGATGATTTCTTATATCATCAGTGTTTTGCGTTCATTGAAAGAGATAGAAGGAATTGTTGTGGTTGTTGGCTATAAGAGGGAGCTTGTAAAGAGGATTCTCCCGGTAGGCGTTAAAACAGCCCTGCAAAAGGAACTGCTCGGAACTGCGGATGCAGTAAAGGCTGCAGGGAAGGTTTTGAAAGGATTTAAGGGGAATGCACTGGTGCTTTGCGGCGATACACCTCTGGTAACCGCAAAAACTATCTCTGCCATTATGGGCAAGCATCTGGGCGAGCTGAATGATGTCACGATGGTTACCATGGAAGTAAAAGATCCGAAAGGCTATGGAAGGATAATCCGAACAGGTTCAGGTAAGGTGCTTGGCATAGTTGAAGAGAAAAGCGCCGCGCCGAAGCAGAAAAAAATCAAAGAGGTTAATTCCGGGGCATATATCTTTGACTGGCCCAAACTCGAATACGCGCTGGGAAGAATAAAGAAGAATAAACTTAAGGGCGAGTATTATCTAACGGATGCTATTGAAATATTCAGGAAAAAGGGGTATAAGCTCGGGACTTACAAGGTAAAGGATCCTGCCGAGATGCTGGGGGTTGATGATGTAGAGCGCCTCAAATCGGCAAAAAAAATTCTGGTAAAAAGAAAGAGTTAACGGTTTCGTCGGTATAAGCGGATTTTGTAATCTGTGTAAGCATTATCCGGAGGATAACAATGTTTGACGCCAAAATGAAAATTTTTACCGGGACGGCAAATCCTGAGCTTGCCCAGAAGATAGCTAAATATATGAATTGCGAGATGGGCGAGTTGAATATCAAAAAATTCCCTGACGGCGAGATCTGGGTCAAAATAAACGAGAATGTAAGAGGTACCGACTGTTTTATCATCCAGTCAACCTCTTCCCCGGTGAACGAGAGCCTTATGGAACTGCTTCTGATGATAGATGCCTTCAGAAGGTCTTCGGCGAAAAGAATAACAGCGGTAATTCCGTACTACGGCTACGCACGGCAGGACAGGAAGGACCAGCCCAGGGTCGCGATAAGCGCGAAGCTTGTGGCGAATCTTCTGACTTCCGCCGGAGCAAACAGGATAATCGCTATGGACTTGCACGCTGCCCAGCTCCAGGGTTTCTTTGACATCCCCTGCGATCACCTGCAGGCTGAGCCGGTGCTTACTAGGTATTTTAAGAAGAAGATAAAGATTAACAATCTTGTAGTCTGCGCGTCGGATATGGGCGGGGTGAAGCTGGCGAGAAGTTTTGCCGAAAGGCTCGGTTCCACGGTTGCCATTGTGGATAAGAGAAGATGGGGTTCCGATCAGGTTGAAGCGCTTAATCTGATTGGTGATGTAAAAGGGAAAAATGTCCTGATACCTGACGATATGATTTCCACCGGTGGCACTATGGTGGCAGCAGCAAGCTTTTTAAAGAAAAACGGCGCGAAAGATATTTACGCCTGCTGTACGCATCCCGTGCTTTCAGGGGAGGCAGTTAAAAAGCTTAAGAACTCTTTG
>JBAXDA010000011.1:0-12842 GCA_037141215.1 Candidatus Firestoneibacteriota bacterium
TAAAGCAGCCTACAGGGAAGCGGTTATAAATGCGTTTTGCCACAGGGATTACTATAATACTGACGCTGTTCACGTTGCCATATTTAGAGACCGACTTGAGATTAGGAGCCCTGGTCTTCTTTACGGCGGTCTGACGATAGCTAAAATTAGAAAGTGTAAATGTTCAGAAAGAAGGAACGAACTTCTTGCTGATATGTTCCATCGTGTTCATTTTGTTGAAAGATGGGGAAGAGGAATAAAATTAATATTATCCAAAGAACCGACTGCCGATTTTGAAGAAATAGGACGGCAGTTTTTTACTATTTTAAAAAGGAAGAATTTACAGGGACAAAAGGAGCTTAAAAATGTCCCAGTAAATGTCCCAGAAAAAAATCAAGACAAAAGGTTGCAAATCGTCCTTGATAAAATAGGGCAGAATAATAGAATAACTATAGCAGCTTTATCCCAATCTCTTGCCGTGAACGAGAAAACTATAAAAAGAGATATTGAAAAGTTGAAAAAGAAAGACTTGCTGCAAAGAATAGGCCCGGATAAAAGCGGACACTGGAAAGTAGAAAAAAATGATGATATATAATTGTGTTAATAATGAAACTCTGTTATAAGAGTTTCGGCGAGTGGAATTCAATTTATTATTCATGCCACATTCATCCACGGAGTCGGTTTTCGCCTATTATATCCGCGTAAACCGTCCGTGGTTTTCTGTGGCATAACCGCCATAAATATGAAATTTGCATTATTTTAACTGCATATGTTGTAATCTGAGTATTTAGCGTGCAGATATTTAGAGAGGTGGCGATGATTTATTCTCAGATTGATAAGAACAAAACAGGATCCTTTGCTATCATAGTCTTCTTTACCCTTTTAGTTCTGCTTCTCGGGTATTATTTCGGGAAAGTGACGGGCTGGGGTTCCTGGGGCCTGGTTTTTGCCCTGCTGCTCTCCGTCATAGCTGTTTTTGTCAGTTACTACTACAGCGACAGCATTATACTTTCCATGAGCCGCGCTCTTCCCGTTGACCCGCAAGAACAGCCCTACCTTGCCAACACCGTTGAAGGTCTTAGCATTGCTGCCGGTATTCCTATGCCGAAATTATACTTAATTGATGATCCTGCTCCTAATGCTTTTGCTACGGGCAGGGATCCAAAGCATTCCGCAATCTGTTGCACAACAGGGCTGGTAAAGATGCTCAACAGACAGGAACTTGAAGGAGTAATCGCGCACGAAATGTCGCACATTAAGAATTATGACATACTTATTGCGAGCGTCACCGTAGTGCTGGTGGGAGTGGTCGCGATGCTCTCGGACTGGCTCCTGCGGCACGTCCGCTGGTCCCGGCTTGGCGGGAGGGATAGAGGCGTCGGGGGCGGCCCCGGACTGGTCCTGCTTCTTATTTCCATAATCCTTGCTCTGCTCGCGCCTTTGACGGCGCAGCTGCTACGCTTGGCGGTCTCAAGAAAGAGGGAGTTCCTGGCGGACGCTTCCGGAGCGCTCCTAACCAGGTATCCGGAAGGCCTGGCGAGCGCGCTTGAAAAGATCTCCAAAGACAGGAATGAACTTTCTGTTGCCAATAAAGCCACGGCGCACCTTTTCATCGTAAATCCTTTCTTTGATATCAAAGGAAAAATAAACGATCTCTTTAACACTCATCCGCCCACTGAAGAACGCATCCGCATTTTGAGGTCCATGTGAAGGTCATTGCCTCTCTTCTGCTCTGCCTGCTCGCCACCTGCGCCGCCGGAGAAGTTCTTGACCGGGAGAACATCCTTGATCCTTACGCAAAGGGCAGGCTTGCCATGATTTCGGAAGAACTGCGGACAAAGACCGGGCTTAAACTTAATTTCATCTGCGGGAATTCCTTGAATGTGGAAGATACGGAAGCCCTGTCATCTAAAACTTCTCTCGTGGTTTTGTATTACACCGGTTCAGGAGATTATTATTATTTTGCCGGGGAAAAGATGCTTTCCGTTCTTAACGACCGGGAAATAAAATATATTCTGGATACTGAACTCAAAGACCGGAAAATGGGACTGCTTACTGCTACCCAGAAAGTGGTTTCCTCTTATGCTATACTGGCGAAGGCCATGGCGGAAAAACTTGGGGTACGGCTTGAGTCTTTGAAGTCAGTCCAGGTAAAGCCCATAACCTCATTTTATTATAGGGCCAGCAACAGTTTTCCCTTGAATATTCCGGTAAAGCTATTCTATGCCAGCCCCTTGCTGTTTATCGGGCTTTTCCCTGTTCTCGCCTGGTCTTTGCTTGTCAAATACACGCTTTATTTGTGGGGAGAGTCTGCGGCTTCTGCAGGCAGGCTTATCTGGAGGGGCCTGTTAATAATCGTATCAGCGCTACTTGTCATTCGCGTCGGAATGGATTATAATAATATTGTTGCGGCTGTAGGCGCGGCGTTAATACTCTTTCTTCCTTTGATAATGATAGTAACGGCGGTATTTAAGGATGATATTTCCGAAGCGGCCTGCAGGTTTTTCGGATGGGAAGGGGAAGAATAAAATATTCAAAGTTCTCAGATACTCAGAGTTAATAATATTTATAAGGTAAAATAGGAGGAAATATGGCATTCGCAGGATTAGGATTCGTTGCTATTCTACTTTTGGGAATCTGTGTTCTGGTGCTGGGTTATGTGATCTTTGCGTACAACCGTCTGGTAACTTTCAGAAACAGATGTGACAATGGTTGGTCACAGATTGATGTGCAGTTGAAAAAAAGGGCCGACCTTGTTCCTAACCTGGTGGAAACGGTAAAGGGCTACGCGGCCCACGAAAAAGGCGTGTTTGAAGAAGTGGCCAAAGCCCGCTCGGGTTATATGAACGCGCAGGGTGTAGCGGAAACCGGCAGAGCGGACGGAGATTTTACCAAAGCGCTCAAATCTTTATTCGCGGTGGCAGAAAATTATCCGGAACTCAAAGCCGATAAACAATTTCTGCTCCTTCAAGAACAGCTTGACGGAATTGAAAGCAAAATTGCCTATTCCAGGCAGTTCTACAACGATGTGGTCCTTGCCTATACCAATATCACCCAGCTTTTCCCGGGCAGTATAATAGCGGGGGTCTTCAATTTTCCTCCGAGAGAGTATTACAAAGTGGCTGAAACAGACAGAGAGCCGGTAAAGGTAAAGTTTTAGCAGAAGAGCAGAGAATTAAGAACAACAAACAAAGGGCCGGGGGAATCCGGCCTTTGTTTTTAGGGGAATATGGATATTATTAAAAGCCTGATAAATACTCCCGAGTTCAGCGCTCTTTTGGGCGGGCTGAAAAAAGGGAAAGCGGAGATCTGCGGACTGCGCGGCTCGGCTGTGCCTTTGCTTGTTTCCGCTCTGCGTGTTTCGCAAGAGGCTCCCCTGCTTTTTCTCGCGGGTGACATTGACCGCGCGTGGCAGGTTTATTACGACCTCCGGGTATTTCTTAAAGACGAGGAGAACATCCTGTTCTTCCCTCCTGTTGAGGTGGTTGAGGGAGTAAAAATGCCGTCCTCCCCTGAGGTCAGGCTGGAACGAATCAATACGCTGAAAAAAATAATTGAAAACGGGAACAGGCTGGTAATCTCCACGCTGGAAAGCGCAGGAGTGGAAGTTCCCGCCTCCTCAGCCTTCAACGAAGCGATGCTAAGGATAGATAAAGGCGGAGAATACCGGCTTACAGCGCTTGTGGAAAAACTGGTAGTGAACGGATATAAGATGGAAGCCTTCGTAGAGAAGAAAGGAGAACTGAGCGTGCGCGGAGGAATTCTTGATATTTACTCCGTTTCGGAAAGCAAGCCGGTCAGGATAGAGTTTGACGGCGACACCGTGGTTTCTCTGAGATATTTCGACCTGCTGACCCAGTCCTCCATAGAAGAGATACTTTCGGTGACGGCGGCCCCGGCGGATGAGAATATCTCGGCGGACGGACGCCTGCAGGATTATCTTTCCTCCGAAACCATAGTATTTGTTGAGTCTCCCGCAGGTGGAAGTTCTGTACCCGGCGGCTTTAAGGGAAAACGGCTCCTGCTGAGCAGCCCGTCAAAAAGCGATAACTGCCTTGAATTCCGCATGAAAGATGTCCCCGCGTTCAACAGCGATGTAAAGCTGGTGGCAGCGGAACTTGACCGGCTCTCCGGGAAAGGGTATGCCTCTCATATTTATTTTAACAATGAAGGGGAGAAGCACCGTTTGGCCGAAATCTTCCTGGATACAAAGACAGCCGGAGTTTACAATGCGGAGATAGGAGGGCTTTCGGGAGGGTTCATACTTGAGACCTCAAAAACAGCGGTCCTAACCGACAACGAGATTTTTTCTCGTTACGCAAGTTCTTCCCGGAGAAAAAGATTCTCCGGCGCGAAGGAAAAAGATTCCTACAAGGATGTGATGGACCTTTCCGCGGGCGAGTATGTGGTCCATGTAAATTACGGTATAGGAAAATTTCTCGGGTTAAATACTCTGGAGATAGCGGATCTGAGAAGGGATTTTCTCACGCTTGAGTACGAGAACGGGGATAAATTGCATGTTCCCGTGGAAGATGTAGGAAAAGTACACAAATATGTGGGTTTTGAATCCGCCCCGCAGCTTTCCAGGCTGGGCACTTCCGCGTGGGAGAGGTCCAAGGCCAGGGCGAAAGAGGATGTGCAGAAGACCGCCGCCGAACTACTGGAGCTTTACGCCGCCAGAGAGACCCTTGACGCCCATAGTTTTCCTCCGGACAGTTCCTGGCAGAGGGAATTTGAAGAGGAATTTATTTATGACCTTACTGCCGACCAGGAAAAAGCTGTAAAGCAGGTCAAAGAAGACATGCAGTCCGGCAGGCCGATTGACCGTTTGATCTGCGGAGATGTAGGGTTCGGCAAAACAGAAGTTGCCGTAAGAGCGGCTTTCAAGGCGGCAATTGACGGCAAGCAGGTAGCTCTGCTCTGCCCGACTACCATACTCGCGGAACAGCACTACAATACTTTTACCGAGAGAATGGCTGATTATCCGGTACGCATAGGGATGGTGAGCCGGTTCACGCCTAAAACAAAACAGAAAGAAGCCCTAGCGAACCTTAAATCAGGGAAACTGGATATAGTTATCGGCACTCACCGTTTGATCTCCAAAGATGTTGTCTTCAAAGACCTGGGCCTGCTCATTATTGACGACGAGCAAAAATTCGGCGTCGCGCAGAAAGAAAGGATAAAGCATCTTAAAAAGGATATTTATTGTCTCAGCCTCTCCGCTACGCCCATACCCCGGACGCTTTATCTTTCGCTTAGCGGAATAAGAGAGATAAGCAATATCAACACTCCGCCCGCTGGCAGAGTGCCGATACAAACCTACATTATGGCTTATAACGACAAGATTCTCCGGGCCGCAATTATGCGGGAACTTTCCAGGCAGGGGCAGGTTTACTATGTTTTCAATGAAGTGAGGACCATTGACCGGGTCGCGGAAAAAGTAAAGCGGCTGGTTCCTGAGGCGAGGGTTGCTTTTGCCCACGGACAGATGCCCTCCGCGCGGCTCGAAAAGATTATGATGGATTTCTACCAAAGAAAATACGATGTGCTGGTCTCCACGACCATTGTTGAGTCGGGGCTGGACCTGCCCTCGGCAAACACTATTATCATAGAGAATGCCGATGAATTCGGGCTTTCCCAGCTCTATCAGCTCAGGGGAAGGGTCGGAAGAAGGAGCCTGCAGGCATATGCATATCTTACCTACCCGCCAAAAAAGATACTGGCAGGAGACTCCCGCAGGAGACTTGATGCGATAGAAGAATGCGACGAGCTTTCAATGGGCTTCTCCATAGCCATGAAAGACCTTGAGATACGCGGGGCCGGCAGTATACTGGGCAAGCACCAGCATGGACAGATAGCAAGGATAGGCTTTGAACTTTATTGCCGGCTCCTGCGCGACGAAATAGGCAGGATGAAAGGCGAGCCGCAGACGGACGAGAAGCAGGCCGATATAAAACTGGATCTGGGGGTGAATGCGTATCTGCCGGATTTCTATGTGACGGACAGTTTCCTGAAATTGAATATCTACCGGGATCTGATGAACTCGGTAACACCCGAAGAGATTGAAGCCGTGCGCAAAGACCTGCTTGACCGTTTTGGGCCGGTTCCCAAAGAGGCGGAAGAACTGCTTAAAGCGGTGGATCTGAGACTGCTCGCCAAAAAGCTTGAAGTAACTTCCATAGAGAGGATCGGAAACAACATGATTGTGCGGTTCAGAGAGAGAAAGGCAATAAAAATTGAGTTGAACGATGCTAAGGATATTATCGGGAAAGTAAAAACGGTTTTGACAAACGAGAAGTGTTAAGGAACTACGAGCAGTCCGCTCTTGTCGGTGTAATCGTTTCACAAAGTGTAATCTAAATCGTCTTATCGGTGTAATCGTTTCACAAAGTGTAATCTAAATCATCTTATCGGTGTAATCGTTTTACAAAGCGTAATCCAAATCGTCTTATCGGTGTAATCGTTTCACAAAATGTAATCTAAATCAACTCATCGGTGTAATCGTTTCACAAAGTGTAATCTAAATCATCTTATCAGTGTAATCGTTTCACAAAGTGTAATCTAAATCGTCTTATCGGTGTAATCGTTTCACAAAGTGTAATCTAAATCATCCCATCGGTGTAATCGTTTTTCAAAGTGTAATCGTTTTTACAAACTGTAGGAAAGTCCCGCGCTGAAATTTATTATGCTGTAGCTGTATCTTACATAAGCCTCGTATTTCATATTGGAACTTGTCGTAAAATAATTTAAGCCTGCGACCGCGCTCAAACTCTTCGAGAGAGGATATTTGAAGCTGGCGCCCAGGGTCTGTTCAATGTCAATTTCATGGTCTAAAACATTTCCTGTGAAGAGGTCTGTATAATTACCGAGCGCGCCTCTGGCAGTTCTGGCCGCATAGGTCCTCACCAGGTACTGATAGTAAATACCGATGGTTATCTCTCCGAGAAGAAAATAAGTGTTGGGCCTCACAGAAACGCTGGTGTAGCCGTAGTAATTATCCTGGAATACCAGGGCGGAAGTATCAAAGACATTGCCGGTAGAGGTATAAATGGAATAATTTGCGTCTAGTCCGAGGGTTTGGGAATTATTAAGGTAAGACATAAACCCGAAATCGAAGTAGTGCGCTGCGTCGCTCCTTTTTGTATCCGAGAAGGTGCCGTTAAAAGTCCTGGCATACGCATCAAGATAGCTCTTATAGACGAGGTTGTAGGAGAGGTCTGTAAAGATCCCGCCCATTTTATTTTTCCAGCCCGCCGATAAATTTACCGCGTTAAAATCTTTGGGTTTCAATTCCTTGTCAATGGTGACGGTTGATCCTGAGGTTCCGGAAGCGGCAAGAGAAGTATAATTGGGGTACTTTCTGGAATAGTATTTTGCCATAAAGGTTACGGGATAGGGCTTGTCTTCAATGACCTGGTTTACCGTGACTGAAGCCGCAGCCCCGAGGTCGTAAAGATCGTACAACCCGTGCCCCAAAGATTCATCTTTGGTCTCAATGTTGAAATTATATCTCGCGTCCCCGGAAACCTTGAAGTCCAGGCCTTCGTTTAATTTGTGCTTCCAGGCGAGTGAGAACATATTGTTCCATCTTTGAAGGAAAAGAGTCTCTTCTTCAATTACTTTTTCTGAGGTGCTGAAACTGGAATTTATCACGGGCAAAATATAATCGGATTGTCCCAGTTTCAAGGCAGGCAGGGCGAAGAGATTGGCGCTGCCCGACCAGGAGGAATCCGACCCACTGACCGAGGAATATGCAAGCCTCGCATCTATATCCAGCAGGGTTATTAATTTTATTTCATCAGAGAAGAGGCTTGTTGCGAAAACAAGCGTAAAGAGCGCTGCTGCAATAGTTTTTTTCATTAAACCCGTATCCCTCCAGAATAGATGATTTCATGTATTCTGCTCTAAATCTTTAATCTGTGTAATCTCTTTCCCTAATCCTCTTAATGTGTTTCCTGAATCTTATTTTTATCTTTTTAATCCCTTTAATCGCTTTCTCTAATCTGCGTAATTCCTTTAATCTTTTTCTAATCTTTCTGCCTAATCTGCGTAATCAAGTGTTCTTACTAGAAGGTCATCTCGTTAAATATCTGCGGTATTACAACCAGGTCTATCATCCTGCCTCCGAACTCCGGGGCGGACCAGATCAATTCCCAGTTGAATTCGTTTATCTTGGTCTGGAAGCCCGTAAAACCGTATGTCGCATAAAGCCCCAGCAAGTCCTGTATATTCCCCTTATCATCTATCACATACATGTATTTGTCAAGATAAGAAGGCTTTGCATTAGTGTTGTCAGCAAAGGTCTCTCTTCTCAAGAACCCATTATCAGCGGTCAGTGAATTTGTTACCGTATAAGGGAGGATGATTGAAGGTTTTCCATTGGCGTCATAGGTAGTTGTAGTTATTACTCCCAGGGCGTCTATATATTTGTCTTCAAATCTGCCGGCTGTTGCTCCAAAGTCGTGAAAAAGAGACCATTTAAGCGAATTAGTTGTAGAAGTGTTTATGGTGAACTTTTCTATAAAAGGCTGATCCC
Organism: Candidatus Firestoneibacteriota bacterium; assembly: GCA_037141215.1. GTDB lineage: Bacteria > Oederibacteriota > D2-FULL-39-29 > D2-FULL-39-29 > CAIOVX01 > JBAXDA01. Next base: position 8,516 of record JBAXDA010000011.1, read on the forward strand.
ATCTCAACACTACTGTGTCCCACAGAGGAGGCCGAAAGATTATGTCGTCCATAATATTGTCGCCGTGCGGGTTTCTTAAGACAGAGGTTTCCTGAATATAAAAATAATCAGCTAAAGGATTGAAATTAGGATCTTTCCATTTACCTTTATATCTGCCATCCACAGCGGTCTTTACATCCATAAAATTTTCCGGAAGCTGTTTATTGAAGGTATCGGTGACTTCAAGAGAAGTAACGCCTTTGTCCGGGCCATCCTCCCTCTTAGTTATATTCAACAGCATTATTTTTGTTTCCGAAGGCCTGAGTATGTAATTTTCGGTCCGTATCCTGAAGCCGCGTTTGTCCATCGCGGAAGTTCCGAGCTGGACATCTGCTATGTTATCCAACAGGTCTATTTTGTTCTCCAGGTCGGAGCGGTCCTTTACATCCGCCAGATCCCTCTTTAGGTCGGCCATTTCTTTTACTTCTTCTTTGGTGAATTCTCTTGCCGGCGCATCGCGGCCCGAGGGAGGAGCTCCCAGGCCCCTGTTCTCCAGCATTCCTATTTCAAAGCCTCTGCGGGCTCCGTTCTGTTCCTCCGGAGTCATATTGCGGGGATTCTCGATGACGCCGTCCCTGAAAATTGAACGCTCGTTCTCTTTTACGAAGATTGCCCTTTCCCTCAGGATATCGCTCAGGGCAACAATGCCTTCCAGAACAGTAAGTTCAGAAGATAGGGCCGTTGTATCCAGGATAAACTCCGTACCCTTGACCGCCGCTATTACTTTAGGTGTGTGGACTTCAAACTTGCCGCTGTCTTTGAGTTTTGTTACCTTTGACCTTATTTTCCCGTAGAAGAGTTTTAAGGTGGAACCCTGCAGGCCGTTCTCGCATTTTATCGCGGTAAGGTCCAGATAGGAGTTTTCCCTGACGGTCAGGGTGGTGCCGTCCTGAAGTTTCAATTCGGCTTTTCCGTCCCTGGTTCTGAGTTTTTCCGAGGTGGTGAGTTCCATATTGAGTTTTGCAGGAACCCAGACAGTGCCGTCTGTGGAGGTCTCAACGGCGCCGCTCAGGGAGGTGATTTGGAGAGTGTTCGGCGCTGCCGCGACCAGCAGTCCCGCGGAGAGCAACAGAACAAGTATTGTGAGTAGAAAGGATAGTTTTTTCATAAAAAGCCTCCTGTTTCTTTGCTTCTGCCTAATTATATATTATCACAAAAAGGGTATTTTTCAACTTAAAAACAATGTGAATTGCTTTACATTTAGATGGTAAGCAGGCTAACACCGGCAATCTGCCAATTAGAAGCAATTCTGCTCTACTCGTAAAGGAAAGAGAGACAGTTGCTCTCTCTGCTTATCTTTTGGAGGACTGCCTATTTGCTTATTCTTGACTTTATTGTTCTTTTAAAGGATAATATAAATTCAATGGAACTGATGAGACTTACAAAGAAGTTTTCACGCCTCATTCTCGCGCTTTTCTGCGTTTTCGCAGCGGGCGTGCTGGGATACATGATAATAGAAGGATGGAATTTCCTGGATTCCATCTATATGACCGTAATAACGCTTGCTACCGTAGGCTACGGAGAAACGCAGCCCCTGCATTCTTCCGGCAGGATCTTCACAATCTTTCTTATTCTCGGCGGAATGACGGTGGTTTCATACGGAGTTTTAACTCTGACTTCCCTTATTGCAGAGGGAGAGCTTCAGCGCCTCTTAAGGAGGGGTAAGATGGACAAAGAGATCTCAAAATTAAAAGACCACTTTATTGTCTGCGGGGTTGGCGAGCTTGGCCGACATATAGTTGAGGAACTCAAGAATACAAAACGCCAATTCGTCATAATTGACAGGGATGCGGAGAAGGTAAAGAGGCTTGCCGGCGAGGATGTTCTATATATAGAGGGCGATGCGACACAAGACGCCACGCTTCAGCAGGCGGGAGTGGAACGGGCAGGCGGCGTCTACTGCTGCCTTAAGGACGACAAGGAGAATCTGTTTGCGGTGCTTACCGCCCGTGAATTGAACCCCAAGACCAGGATTATAACAAAGTGCATAGAGGACGAGTCCGAGCAAAAATTCTACAGAGCAGGCGCTGATAAGACTATCTCCACTATCCGTATCGGGGGTTTGAGGATGGCGTCGGAGATGATGCGCCCCACGGTTGCTTCTTTCCTGGATCTGATGCTTAGGGATAAAAAAAACATAAGGTTTGAAGAGGTTCTGATCCGCGCCGATTCAAAAGTTGCGGGAAAAACCCTTGCCGAGACCGGGCTGCACGACAAAACGGGGGCCATGGTAGTGGCAATGAAGGACTGTAAAGGCGAATACATTTATAATCCCAAGGGGAGTACCTTGGTTCCGGCCGAGAGCGTGCTTATCGTTCTCGGGGATGTTGACCAGGTGCGGGCGCTCAGCGAGTTTGTGAGAAAGTGACGCTGGATGCGGCTCTAAAAATATTAAAGCGTGAAATCAAGAAGTTCAAAATACCGATTGTCGGCGTAGTGGCGGAAAGTACTCACGATCCCTTTAAAGTGCTTGTCTCTACAATGCTCAGCCTTAGGACCAAGGATGTAACCACGGCAGCGGCTTCGGAAAAACTTTTTAGCCTTGCCGGAACTCCGAGGGAGATGCTCCGGCTTTCGGCTCGGACCATAGAGAGAGCTATTTATCCTGTTGGGTTCTACAGGACCAAAGCAAAAAGCATAAGAGAAACCTGCGGTATGCTGCTTCATAAGTACGGCGGCAAAGTGCCTGATAGCATGGAAGAACTCCTGACGCTCCGCGGGGTAGGCAGAAAGACGGCAAACCTGGTGCTGACTCTCGGCTTCAATAAGTACGGCATCTGCGTCGATACCCATGTGCACAGGATTACCAACCGGTGGGGTTATGTAAGGACTAAATCTCCCGAGGAAACAGAATACGCCCTGCGCTTAAAACTTCCGAGGAAACACTGGAAAGTAATTAACGACCTGCTGGTGACCTACGGGCAGAATCTCTGCGCGCCGGTATCGCCAAAGTGCTCGGCCTGCAAGATATACGGTTATTGTAGGAGAGTCGGGGTAGTGAAGCACAGATAAGCGCTCTTTGCCGTTTCAGGCAGGACTGTTTTGCCGGCGCCAGCTGTTGTAGCGGATAATTAAATTTATGAGCGGTGTAAAAATTATCAAAAGGAGGCAGTATGAAGAAATTGGTGCTTGTATGTTTTTCGGCCGCGCTAATGCTCGGGGTTTCGGGCTGTGCGAAAAAGCTTTCCAAGGAAGAGATGGTGGAAAGAGGAAGGTATCTTGTCAATTCCTGCGGAGTGCTTAAAGAGCACACGCCCTTAAAGGAAGGCAAGCCTGATATGACAAGATTTATGGCCGGAAGCGCGGTGGGATACAGAGGCCCGTGGGGCGTGTATTATCCCAAGAACCTTACCCCTGACTCCGAGACCGGAATAATGATGCTTACAGAAGAGGAGATTCTTTCCGAGATAAAGGGAGACGGGGTTAACCAGAAACCTTCTATTTTCTCCGATTATTATAAGAACCTTACGGAAGACGATCTGAGGTCTACAATGCTGTACCTGAAGACTCTTCCGCCCATTGCGAATAAAATACCGGCAGACCTTAAACCGGGAGAAAAATGTTTAACAGCGGTGGTTGACCTTAATCCTCAGGGTAAAGCGGTCGTAGCGCCTGCTCCTACTCCCGCTCCCGCGAAAAAAATAGCTTCTACAAAAACAACTTCCACAAAAAAGACAGCCGCTTCAAAGAAGGCAGCTACAACTGCCAAAAAGAAGAAATAAAAAACAGCCGGCGCCGTCAAAAGCGCCGGTTTTTTTAGCTTAGGTTCCCTGCTAATCGGGAATTTATCTGCAGAGGCCGGTAAAATGAGAAATAAATACAATGAACTTCAAGGCATACTGCGCGGGCTGGAGAGAGTGCTCATCGCCTTCTCAGGCGGGGTGGACAGCAGTTTTCTGCTGAAAGCCGCGCTTGAAACTCTCGGCAGAGAGAAGGTCTTTGCTGTCATAGCGAGATCAGAGACCTATCCCGAAAGCGAGATACGGGCTGCCGTAAAGCTCGCAAAGAAACTAAAGGCCCGCTACAGAGTCATAAAGACCTGCGAATTGAAGGACAACAGGTTCTTGAAGAATCCCGTCAACAGATGCTATTACTGCAAACACGAACTATTTTCTAAGTTGAAAGTTATCGCTAAGAAAGAAGGTCTGAACGCAGTGCTGGACGGGGCAAATTACGATGACCGCCTGGATTTCCGCCCCGGGAGCATTGCCGGAAAAGAACTCGGCGTCAGAAGCCCTCTTAAAGAATCAAAAATAACGAAGAATGAAATCCGCCTGTTTTCTAAGAA
>JBAXDA010000012.1:0-12732 GCA_037141215.1 Candidatus Firestoneibacteriota bacterium
CCCACGAAGGTATTAAGGCTGTCCATACAATATTTCTTGTTTGGCCCGGCGTTTTTTGCCATTCCAGAGGGGGCGTCGCGTCTTTGAAAACGCCTGTGCCGTCAAAACGCCAGCCAACATTGATTTTTTTGCCTACAGTATTATTCGCAGCGCCGCATAAAGAGCCGGCTGAACAGACAAAAACAAAAAACCCCGTAAAAATACAAAGAAATTTTCGCATTAATTCTCCTGTTTGAATCCCTCATGGTTGTTTCAGATAAACGCGCCCATTTTTTTAAGCCGTTTCTGAAGTTCTTTTACGGGAAAGCCCCTGGTACCGGTTTTCTTTTCAATGGCAAGTGCTGCCGCCATTCCCGCCGCCTGACCGGTTATGAAACAACCAGGCATAACCCTTATTGAAGACTGAACAGCCTGATCAACGCTGACACAGCGTCCCGCGACCAGAAGGTTCTCCAGCCCGAGCGGGGTGAGGATGCGGTACGGTATGCCGTAACTCTCGCCGTCCTTATAATGCGTCCCCCTGTACTTGAGAAGCTCTTCGTGATTATCCAAAGACGCTTTGGAGGGATGTATATCTATCCAGTAGTTGAATCTGCCGATCCCGTCTTCAAAATCTGCCCGGGCAGCATAATCATTATAATTCAGGACATAGTCGCCTGTTATGCGGCGCGTTTCCCGTATTCCCGTCAGCGGAGCCGTTCCCACCAGAGTTGCTTTCTCATAGCCCTTCATGAATTTCCTGTAAAAATATTCGTATTCGGTCAATGCCTTGCGCCCGGAGAGCAGCAGCGGAGTCAGAGTCCTTTCATCCGTCCCGTCAACGCCGAAGAGGTGCCCGACATTTCCGCCGCCCAGAGAGGGGCCGTTCTCCAATATACCGGGGAGATGCGGATCTTTTTTCGTAAAGATCTTCGGATATTTTTTCAGAACTTTTAGGAGGATTTTCTCCGGTTCCTGTTTTGCTTTTCTTACCTTACCCCAATCAATGCCTGCCCAGAGACTGCAGAGAGTGCCGGGCATTAAATTGCCGTTTTTATCCCCCTTCTCAAAAGGAGCCCCCGCCCAGACAGCCAGGTTGCCGTCCCCGGTGCAATCAATAAATATCTTTGCCTCTACGGCGAAGAGCCTGCTTTTCCCTGAACAGACAACATGAGAGATGTTTCTATTTCCCTGCTTCTTTATGGCAATGATCTTTGTGACCAGGCTTAACTTTATCTTTTCTTCGACTGCCATCTCATCATAAAGCCTCTTGAGCGTTTCAGTCCTGAGTTGGGGACATTCCTCCCCCCAGGCCGGATCAGGCAAAACACCGCCTGCGGCTTTCAGACGGTCAAGCAGTTCTCTCCCGAAGCCTCCTGAATAAAAATTGGTCTTGTCACCGAAAGGCATAAAAACGGGGAGCATACCCGAGGTCCCCATTCCACCCAGGCAGTTCATCTCTTCTATTAACATTACCTTCCTGCCCTGCCTGGCTGCCGTAACCGCGGCGGCCATACCCGCAGGCCCTCCGCCCGCGACAAGAATCTCAACGCTCTCCCGCAGTTCTATTTCACTTTTAAAAACGAGTTTGTTTTTCTGCCTGCCTGCCATAGCTGCCTCCAATTTATTATTTAATATACTGTTGCAGACTGATCCGCCTAGTTTCCATATCTGTTCAACTATTTATCAGAGGTGTTTGCCGCTTCCTGTCTCAACTTAATTATCAATTGCGCAGCCTTATATTTATATTCGTCAAATCTTGTCCCCGGGAAATCCTTCAGGGTTTCGGGGTTTAAAATATCCGCCGATCTTTCATCCGCGCCGGACTTTTTAACATCAAGCTGTTTTATTTTGCCAAGCAGCTGTTCGGCTTTTATGGCATCCAAGGAGGTTTTATTTTTAATATTTTTAAGAGCCTGCTCCAGCATAACCAGATACCAGAAATCGTGCACCCCTTCGACGCTCCTTAGGTAACGGATTACCGGCGTATAAGAACCTTCAAAAAGCCCGCAGGTGGAGACCGCGTAGGTCAACGGAAACTGCGAGGCGGTGGAAAGCCCCGGGCCTGATGTGTACCAGAACTGCATATTGCCTTTAGCTCCGTACCTGTAAGTCAGCAGCCCGAACTGAAAGCGGCCGTACCCTCCGCAATTATAAAGATAGAGCGTATTCCCGGAGTTCAGTGTTTCTTTCATAATCTTGGCCGCCTGGTCCCAGCCGTGGGTCATATTGAACTTACTCACACGGCAGAGTTCATAGTAATTGGCTTCCTGTGTTTTATTTTCGGCTCTCTTGCCTCCGCTGTCCCTCATAAAAGTCGGGATAGCGGCCAGCTTTGCTTGCTTGTGAAGTTTGAGCAGGTTCTCTATATCAAAGTAGGTCCTCGCCAGAGGCCGTTTATTATCCGAATCATATTCCCTGGGCTCGTCGTACATGATAAGAATTTCCGGCCATTTTTTCTTAACCATCCTATCCTTTAATTTCATCAGCATGGAGACATAAGCATTGTTGAAAGTGTTGTCATAATACCTGCAGCGAAGCGTATCCACAAACCTGTTCGGCAATCCTGTCATCTCAATAATCCATTTATTGATTCCGTATTTCTTCATAATCTCGGCATTCTTGTCCATTTTGGAAAAATCAAAAGTCGTGCCGTATGCCGCATCAATTTTCAGGGCATTGCCGAGCCCTCCGTGCATGACATTCATATCGTGCTTTGCCAGATCCTCGCAGATCTTTTCCATTGTTTTGTCATAAACATCCGCGTTCGTATAGGTGAAAGGGCCGAAGAAATACGCCTCGCCGGGTTTTTCAATTTTAAAAGGGAAAACTTCCACCGAAATTTCCACGCCCGCCGGTTTTAGGCCTCCCGAAACGGTCAGGCTTCCTTTATATACGCCTCCCGGCGCGTCCTCGGGAATCTTTACCCGGAGCCAGAACGGCCTGGGCGCTTCTTTTAGTCCGGGCGCTTCGTTTACTCCGAGCATCACATGTTTTGCGCGCAGTATCCAGCCTCCGGTTCCATCAGGGTCAAAATCGTACTTAACACTGCTTATTTCAATGTTTCCTGCTGGAATAAGCTTGCCTCCGGGCCCTTCTAAATCTCCGGCCTCAACTTTTATGCTTTTAATATCCTGGAGCGGATAAACCAGAAAAAGCGCGAAAACTTTCTCCCCTGCCGCGCCGAAACTGCAAACGCCGGCCTTTAATTCGTCTTTGTGGGGAGTCATAGCCGGATAAATATCGTCGGTCGTCGGCTTTACGAAATAAGCAAAGCCCCGTTCCTTATCTATTGCGGCAGGCAGGAACATTTCTCTTTCCTGGTAGAAGGATTCCTTGAATTTATTTTTGTCTTTCCAGTCTTTAACCTGAAGAACCGAGTCTTCTGGCATATCGGTTTCATACAGCTCCCAGGTTTTACCGCTATTTGTTTTTTCCTGCGCGACAGAGAGCGACGCCGCGAAAAAACAGAGAACCAGCGTAAGCATGAAGTTTCTCATTATTTCTCCTCTCCTTCGGGGCTTTCCCGAATGAAGATTGGCGTTTAGACCCGTCTTTTGTATATTTCACGCCTCGCCATCGCACAAACAGCCGCCTTTTCCGTCCTCGTGATTCAAATACTCGCAATAATCGCAGAGCGGACCCGGTTTTTTCGGAAATTCTTTTGCGCTCTCCACTTCATCAATGGCAAGTATCGTATCCCTCTTCAGTTCTTCAAGCTGCTCTTCGCTTCTGTTTGACGAGAAATCAACTCCTGACATCAAGTAATGCCAGATCAGTGTTATTTTTTTCTCTCCCTCAAATTCCTTCACGCCGATCTGATAAAGCGCGAGTTGTTTATCTTTCTCTATTTTCGCCTGAGAAGGAGTGCTCATGCCGGTTTTGTAATCGTGGATCTCAATTTCTCCCGAGGCGGTCTCGTCGATCCTGTCAACCACCCCCCTCATTTTATATTTTCCTTTCGGGTCAAGCTTTATCTCTATCTTCTGTTCAAGTCCCAGAATCTTATTCTGGTTGAACGGATAATATCTTTCTGTGTATCTTGTTATGCTCTTCTCCCCGATTGACCTGTAATGCTCCTTGTCGTATTTATGTTTTTTTACAATAAAGATGCTTTCCTTCCATTCTTTCTTCCATTTCCAGTTGAAATACTCCGCAACTTTTTCTTTCTTTGGAATAGTATTTTCAGAATTGACTTTTTTATAAGTATATTCCAGCGTGGCATGCACCGTATTGCCGAGAAAACGCTCAATCGTGTCTTTCTCAACCCTAATCTTTTCCAGATATCTTAATTTATAACTAAAAGGGCAGTTCTCGTAGCAGCCAAGCCGGGAATGTGAATAGACAGTAGACAATAGACCTCCGATAATATAATTGATACTAAAGTACCGCGGGCGCGTCAGGAATATGTCCTTCGTGACCTTGGCGATTTATTTTAACAGCTTCCTTACTTCGTTAAGCTTTGGCATTGAGGCTTGCGCCCCTTTCCTCGTTACCGAGACAGCAGCAACAGCATTGCCAAATATAACTGCTTCCCGTAAGCCCCTATTATTTGAAAGTGCGTACGCAAGGCCGCCCGTGAACGCATCCCCCGCGCCCACGGTATCAACGGGTTTTACCTTGAAGGCAGGCAGAAACCCCGCATATTCAGCGCTCGAAACATAAACTCCTTTAGCGCCAAGCGTTATAATGACTGTTTTCACGCCTCTCTTCTTTAAGATACCTGCCGCTTTCCTGTAATCGTCCTTGTTTCTGAGTTTAACGCCCGTAATAAGCTCCGCCTCGGTTTCGTTGGGATTAATAATGTCCACCAACTTCAACAGACCGGCAGACAATTTTCTCGCGGGCGCGGGATTAAGAATTACCGGGATTTTCAATTTATGCGCCAGTCTTACCGAGAACTCGACAACCTTCAAAGGTATTTCCAACTGCAGGACTACGCAGGCTGCTTTCGCGATGACACCTTTTGCTTTTCTGACATCCGCTATTGAAAGCGCTCCGTTTGCGCCCGGAGCAACAACTATAATATTCTTCCCGGTGTCGTCCACGCAAATAAGCGCTACGCCGGAAGGAAGTATCGGATCTCTTGAAACAAAATCGGCCTTAACCCCTGTCTTCTTGAAATTCTCAAGAGAATTTTCGCCAAACACATCCTTCCCGATTTTTGCCACCAGATAAACCCTGCCTCCGAGTTTACCCGCGGCAACAGCCTGGTTCGCTCCCTTGCCTCCGGGCGACATCCTGAAAGCGCCGCCAAGAACCGTCTGACCGGCAACCGGCAGTCTTTCCGTCCCGACAATCAGATCCATATTTGAACTTCCTACAACAACTATTGGCTTCATAAGAGCTCCGAGCCTCCGTGCTGTTTTATTATTTAAACATTTCGTGCGCTTTTTGCAGCTGCTCCATCGGCTTCAGATGCTGAGGACATTTTTCATTGCAGAGCCCGCATTTCGTGCAAAGATCCACTTTCTTTTTCATTGCCCTGTATTTCTGCCTGCAGGTTTCTTCCGCGCCGTACAGCTTCATTACGGTATGCAGATCCATTATTTCCCAGATATTCAGGCCGGCCGGGCATTCCTTACAATACTGGCACCAGGTACAGCAGCCGTCCTTAGAAATACCGATGAACTTCGCGGCTTCCGCGGTAAGCAGTTCTATATCTTTAGTGTTCTTTATGTCTTCATACATATCTCCCGCAAGCACGGCGTCTTCGGCATGTGCCGCGGTATCAATCCCTACGATGGCTGTTGTAATATTTGTATTTCCGACGAGCCACCTCAGCGCGCCAACCGCATTTGATTTTGCCCTGCCTTTTTGAAGAAAATTGAATTTTTCCCCGGGATCCCCCAGGATTCCGCCGTTAAGAGGCCCCATAATAACAACGCCCATGTTTTTTTCGTGAGCCAGCTTTATTTCTTCGGCGTATTCCTGTTTGAAAAGATTATAGTAAATGGTAATGCTTTCAAAAATTCCGGAATTAATCATACTCTGCACCGCCGCATTCGGGGCGTGAGTGGTGATGCCTATATGTTTCACTATACCTTCCTTCATGGCCTGCTTTGCGCCTTCAAGAGGCCCTCCCGGCGCTATTACTTTCTCAAACTCCTCCTGCGAGTTAACATACCACATCTGGTAGAAATCCAGATAATCCGTCTGCAGCCGTTTAAGCTGCTCATCTATTTTTTTCCTGCAGGCGTCCGCGGTACAGTAGCCGGATTTCGTGGAAAGGAAGATATCCTTCCTTCTTTTCCCGAGGGAAAGCCCTATTTTCCTCTCGGAATCCCCATAGCCGGGGGCCGTTTCAAAAAAGTTTATCCCCAAGTCTATACATCTGTTTACCGCCTTATAGGCAGTCTCATCGTCTACACCGGGCAGCCTCATCCCCCCAAACGAAATGACCGAAACCTTTAAACCGGATTTTCCAAGCGTCCTATATTCCATTTTAACTCCTTTTGCAGATCCTATTTAACTCCGCTTGCTTAATGCGCAGGCTGAGAATTTTAATTATTCACGGCAAAATATCTCTTATATAGTATTTTATACGCTGCGGGATACTCGGCAATTGTCTCTTCCGAGAGTACTGAACGCGCTTTCTCCGTATCACCCAGCTTGAGATACGCCAGGGACATTTCAAATTCCGAATAGATTCTGTAGTCGATATTTATGTTTCTGAATTTACCGTACAGCTTAAGAGCGCTGGTATAATCTCCTTTCTGCTTAAGGCACCAGGCAGAGACAAACTTTGAGCGCCTCGCATAGCTTCCGTAGAATCTGTTCTCCGCCGTGACATACCCCTCAATTGCCCGGTCAAATTCAAAGAACAGGAGAAACACATTGCCTATGCTGAAAAAAGTCGAGGCATTATCCCTGCCGGACAAAACCCTCTTATTCTCTGCTTCCAGCTTATCCAGTCCCAGTTTTCTGAGCAATGCGAATTTCTTCATCTCAGGTACCAGCAGAGCCTGCAAGCCTGCAGGATACTTCTCCCTTACAAGTGAATAGCCTTCAACAGCCTGAAAATAATTCCGCATGATATCGTTGAGAAACGCGGCGCGGAAAGCGGCCGAGCAGGCCAGCCCCGGATTTTGAAACAGTTCCGAGATTACTTTATAGCCTTCCAGCGCTTTCTCATATTCCTTTTGTCCCTGTGCAGCTTCCCCTTGTGCAAAGAGTTTCTCCGCATCTTTTAGAGCAGGAAGGGGCTTTATGCTATTTACAGTCCGGCCCTGAAATTGCTCAAGCAATTTGTTCGCGGACTGCTCTCCCGGGACCCCGTCAAAAGCCAGATCCAGAGAGAGCCTGTATTCTATAAAACCGGTTAGACTGTCCAGCCACCTCAACGCAAAGAATCTTTTTTCTCTTTTGGTTTCCATACTATCAAGAAGCAGCGCCTTTATGTCCCCAGCTTTTGCCTCTACCGGGTATTTTTCCGGTAAATTCAGAAGGGTGTCCAGGCTGCAGATAACATTGAAATCCGGTTTTTTCTCAGAAAGCTCGAAAAATATTTTATTGGTAAAATAAAGTTCCAGGTCTTTAAGCTCCGCATTAGTTTTGATCTCCGCGTTCCTTAGGAGAGGGAAAACGGCAGTTGAGCCGTCATAAAGAGTGTTCCTGTAAACCAGCAGTAAAACGACCAGCGCGGAGGTAAGAGCGGCATATTTTAGGAAGGGATAAAGAATATCCTTGAAAACATCTGTTTTCGAAAGAACTTTTGAACATTTCTCCTTAATTTCCCGGTCAAATTCAGCTCCAAAATTATCTTTTGGTTTCTGCCTCTCAAGCACCGTGTTGATATTAAGGACCGATTCAAGATACGCGCGGCATTCGCTGCAGCCGGCCAAATGGTCCTTAACCCTGTCTTTTTCCTGGGGGCCAAGCCGGCCCGCGGAATACTCCATTATTTGGTCTTCAAAACATGCCATAGCGTCTCCAAAATATACTAGCAGGGTGCTGAAAATACCCATACGGGCACTATAGACTCTAATAATACACTTCTAGCACCCTGCTATCCCTACAATTTGGCAGCAAATTGTGGGCTATAGCGCAGAGATTTGCATGATAACAAATCTCTGGGATAAATACTATTTCTTGGCCTGCTTTAGCAGCAACCTGATATGCAGGAAAGCCCGGGTCAAAGCTTGTTTATTTCGGTCCCGGGTTTGCAGCCCCGGCGCGTTTAACCTTCTTAATCTTGTCGGAATTTTTGCTTTCGGAAACGCCAGCTTTAACCGGAGGGCTAGTTTTCAGAAACCCGGACAGCTCATCATAGGCCAATTTCAGGTGCCACTTTACCCAGATGGATTTCTTTTCCAGTGCTTCCGCTATTTCGGCGTAGGATAAACCGCCGTATTGATGGAGCAGAATTACCGCCCGGTTCTCAGGCCCCAGGCTGCCAAGAGCTTTTTCAACCGCGTTTCCTTCAATTTTTCTTTCGGAAAGGTTCTGCCGGGGTTTTCCTTTTCCAAGTTCGGCCAGGCATAAATGCGCGGCCGTGCGGTAGATCCAGCTTTTGAAATGTTTAAGGTGCCCGGCCGCAGACCTCTTCTTCGCCAACATTAGGAAAACTTCTCTGACCGCAGTTTGCGCAGACTCTTCCTTCCCGAGCATTCCCAGACAGAAGACTGTTACAGGCGGACGGTATCTTGCGTAGAGGAGTTCAAAGGCGTAGGCGTTCCTGTGCTGCAGGCAGAGCAGCAAAAGCCGGTCGGGAGAATCTGAACTAAGTACGGGTATGCGTTTTGCCATATCTCGCTTCTACATCGGACCTTATGCCGCCTCTCGGGGAGAACTCGCCCCTGACGACGGCCCACTTGGGTTTGACTCTTTTTACAAAATCCGCCAGTATTTTATTTACCGCATTCTCATAAAATATCCCGAGATTGCGGTAGGCAAGAATGTATTCTTTGAGAGACTTAAGCTCGGCGCAATATTTCGCCGGAGCATACTTGATGGTCACAATCCCGAAATCCGGAAGTTTCGTCTTCGGGCAGATAGCGGTATATTCGGGAAGCGTTATGGTTATCTCGTAATCCGGATACTGGTTCTCAAATACCTCCAGCTCAGGCAGCTTTGCGTTAACTCCAGCTTTTGCGTGTTCGTCGGTGTAGCGTCTTGACTTCATTTTAATAGGCTCCTGTCAGCCGGCGCGAGAATTATTATTTTGAAATCTCTCTCAGCGCCTTTAAGGCTTTCTCATAATCGGGATGGCTGCTAATATCCTTCACATATTCCGCATACTTGACCAGTCCGTCCGCCCCGATAATAAATATAGAACGGGAGAGCAGGCGCATTTCTTTAATTAGCACGCCGTAGGCCGCGCCAAACGACGCGTCCAGGTGATCGGAGAGGGTTTTAAGTTTTGCTATCATATGCGCGCTGCAATAACGGTCCTGCGCAAACGGCAGATCCATACTTATGGTATAGATAACGGTATTGCCCGGAACAGAAGCAGCCTCGCTCTCAAACCTCTGGGTCTGGAGATCGCATACGGGGGTGTCAAGAGAAGGGACCACGCTAAGCAGTCTTACCTTGCCGGCGGTATCGGATAATTTTACGGGGTTCCATTTTACATCAACCAGGTTGAAATCCGGGGCTTTCTGCCCGGTCTTTACCTCGTCGCCAAGCAGCGTAATGGGTGAACCGTGTTTTGTCACAACATTCTTTCGTTCAGTCATATTTTCCTCCTTAGAACAGCCTTCCTGCCTGTTAAATCTATAGGAACTGCCTTGCAATGATAATTATAGCACAATATACGGGGGAATTTAAGGGTTTTTACCTTTTGCGGTTAGCGCCAATAAAAACGGGCAGCCTTCAGAGCCGCCCGCAACAAGCCTGAACTTGTCCTGTGAATTTAGGGAATTAAGAGCCTTCTGTTTATTTCTTGAGCGTGCTATTAACCTTGCTTAAGTCCCAATCTTTTATCTCGAATATTTCTTTCTTTTTATTCAGATAGTAAACAAAGTTTTCCCACGAAACATCGGGCGGACACCTGTGATCTATATGGGGGATATAGCCTCCGTCTTTAACCAGTGGAAGAAGCCGTTTCAGTTCCGCGTCAATTTCTTTTTTTCCTTTGGAAAGCTTGGTCTTGTCTACACCTCCCATAAGCCGCATATCCTTTCCGAATCTTTTTCTGAGTTCCAGCGGATCCGTGCCGTTCACTTCTATGGGGAACATGGTATTAACTCCGCACTCCAGCCAGCAGCCGGCCAGGTCATAGATCTTTCCGTCGCAGTCAAGGAAAATAATATCCGTACCGTTGCTATTTAAAACGCGCGTTATCTTTTTGTAATGTTTCGCGGCGTACTTATTGAACATCTCGGGAGAAATTATCGGGCCGTGATTGAAGGCAATATCTTCCCACATTGAAGCGGCGTCAAATGTATGTTTTTTAAGAATCGGCTCCAGCGTGTCCACAATAAGGTCGGCCCAGGTTTCAATTATCTCTTCCATAAGGACAGGGTCATCATAGAACATCATCGCGAAATTCTCAAAACCGATAAGGTCCCGCGGCACGCCGAGCAGGCTGGCAGCTCCTATTACAACGGGATTGCCTGTTGCTTTTGCTCTGGCAATCTTCGCGTCTATGTCAGCAGGAATTCTTTTCGCCCGGTCCTTCACGAGCCGTTTCTTGTACTCTTTCCAGGTCTCGCGGTCTTTAAGGCCGTAATCAATATAATGCGGGATAGAGGAACTGCCGTCTTTAAATATCTTTTTTGTTACATTCTCGGAATCAACAATTATTTTATAGTTCTTATCTTCTTCCATGACTCTCTGCGGAAAAGGGTAAAGGAACCCGAGATTGAGAGAGATGCCTTCTATTCCGTTAAACCCTATCCAGGGATCTACTTTTCTTTCACTGTCATACTCCCTGTCCAAGCCCTCTTTATGCCACCTGGGAAGAGTTTCTTCCCAGTAACCGAATTCCCGGTTGAATAACTGGTCGGCAGGCTTGTAGTGAAACACCGCATTCCATCTTTCTCTCGCGTTCATCCTTTTCTCCTTTCCAGGCTGTTATGAATCCATTTTAGATAATCCGCATTTCCCGCCTCTATCGGCACTGCTATTATCTCCGGCACCGTATAGGAATGTTCCTTCTTTACTCTTTTAACAAGTTCTTTAAACAGAGCTCGCTCCGTTTTTATTATAAGCAGGTATTCTTTTGCTTTCTCAATCCTGCCTTTCCACCAATAAGAGGAAGCAACACCCGGCACTGCATTAACACAAGCTACAAGTTTCGCATCCAGGAGGCTTTTTGTGATTCTACCAGCTTCTTTTTTGGAAGCAGCGGTGATGAACACAACAATATATTTCACATTGACTCCGGTTTTATTCTCGGACTATGCAAGCTCGTTGCAGTTGAGCAATTGACTTTTTATGGTCCTGCGCCATTTCGCAATATCAATTACGGCGGAGCCACAATAAATAGCCAAAGGCGTGCAACTTGATACATTCTTTTCACGCCTACGGCGCGTCAATCGTCACTAGCTAAATTGTCAATCCTTTATGCTATTACAATTCCCGCGTACCCGACAACCTGCTCATAATCTCCGCTTGTCTCTCCCGAAGTCGTGTATTTTACGAGTTCCGCTTTTTTGGCTCCAAGCTTCTTTGCCGCCGCAAGCATCGCTACCGCCGGCGCCGCTCCGCACATAGATATATTATTTGCCCTGACAGTTTCGTAGAGTTTTTTCTCATCCAGCTCCAGTATAGCGTTAATAGCGAGTTTATCCTTTTTCTCCGCAATTTCCTGCGGCTCATAATGGGTCATATCAGAACTGGCGATTATGCAGACCTTCTTACCGGACTTTATCACAGCCCCTGCTGTTTCTTCCCCCAGGGTAAGAAGCTGTTCAAAACTGGCCCCGCCAAGGCAGACAGGCACAAATTTGAACGCCTTATGGAAGTACTGCAGGAAAGGAAGCTGGACCTCTATGGAATGTTCGGCTTCGTGGGCTTCTGAATCATTCTCCAGGAACGAGGAGTTTTTCAGCAGAGTGTCCGCGAGTTCCCGGTCTATCTCCACCTCCCCGAGAGGAGTTGACCAGGAGCCCCTTGTCATTATTGAGGCAGGCCTTCCCCTGCCGGTGTGGTTTGGCCCGAGGATTATAAAGGTTTCAGGTGTCTCAATATTTGCCAGAACTTGAGCAGCCACGCTTCCCGAATAAACAAAACCCGCGTGAGGGGAGACCGCGCCGAGGACACGCAAAGGCTTGAGTAAAAGCCCGCGCGCGCAAGCCATTATTTCCGACTGCAGCGCTTTTTTCGTCCCGGAATAGAAGCTCCCGGCAACCGCCGGCTTTCTGTTCATATTTTACATTCCCGGTATATTTGGCAGACCGCCCATACTCTTGTAAACTTCAGCGGCAATTGCGGCGGACTTTTTCTGCATCTGCCCGACCGCATTGGAAGAAGCCCTCTTTATTGCCCCTTCCAGCTCGGCTTTTTTATCCGGCGCGAGATAGTAAGGATCCACGACAATCTCCGTAATCTTGAACTTGCCGTTAACAGTGAGTTTTAACTTGCCGCCCGCTTCGTCCACCGTAAGCGAAAGTTGTTCCAGGTCCTTCTCCATCTGTTTTGCTTTCTTCTGCAGTTCATAGAGCTGTTTCATTTTATCAAACATAACGTCTCCTTGTAATGGTTAACTTAGTTCAACCCGCTTACTGCGCATTCTTTGTCGCACACATATATTTACGGTTTACAATTTACGATTGACGATTTGTTGTGCCTCCGGCGTTATATGTTATG
>JBAXDA010000013.1:0-12628 GCA_037141215.1 Candidatus Firestoneibacteriota bacterium
GATAGGTGAGATTTTCGACAACAAAGACTGTGGAATGGGCGACATGATCAAGCTCATATGGACTTTCATAAAGAAGCACGAAATCAACAAGTAGGTTGTTTCGGAGGCGCCCTAAATAGGGCGCCTTTTTTTTCGTACTCAAACCCCTTGTTATTCCGCTTTTGAACACGAGGCCTTATTCTGCAATAATTAAAAATTTTAGCCTGGTTATTTTGACGGGAACGAATAGGACGGGAGGAAACCAAAATGCTGTATAAAAAAAGTGTCAAGACGCTTCTTTCATTTTTTCTTCTTTTTGCAGGCGTGAGTGCTTTCTCTGCCGAACCGGATCTTTCTTTTTTGGATTACAAAAGAAATACCGCAGATAAAACAATGTTTGCTTTTGAGGCATATCCTACGGCGCGCTGCTGGCAATACAAAAGTTGGAATGATGTTTCTATCCTGACAAGCCGGCGCAGTGTAGGGCCTGATTCCTCCGTGCTGCTTTTTACCGAAAAAGGTGAGAAACCCGGAGATATGCTTTTCATGGATACGGGATGCCAAAAAGAAGACCCTAAAACTTACAAAGGGTTTTCGTTCTGGATGCGCGGCGACGGCGGCGACGGCGTTCTTTCACTCGGCACGAACTGGAATCAGAACTCGCCTGACAATCCCCGGATCGGGACTTTTCCCCTTGCGCAGAAAGAATGGAAAAAAATATTTGTGCCCTGGAGCAAATTTACCAAGCTAAAAGAAAGCAATACATTCTGGTTTTGGAACGCAAAAGTCGCTCCATTAAAACCAAGAGCCGCCTGGGCCCAGATTGCGCGTCCGTCTCTTTATGCCGAGGAGATAATTGAACCCATACAGCCGGTGGAAACCGCGGACCCGGAGGGGATGCTGCCCGCCGGACAGTTTGTCAAACCCGGAGTGGCAGAGGCGTTGAAACTGATGCCGAAGACACTGGCAAAACTTAAAGCCGGACTGCCGGTAACGATTGTTGTCGCCGGTGATTCAATAACTGCAGGAGCTCAACTCTGGTATACGGAGCGGCCTGGAAAGGGTTTTGAGCGCGATGCGGAAAGTTACATTTATCACGCAGTGCTTGAGCAGAAGCTTGCCGCTTTCTACAAATATAAGAATAACCGCTTTATACTTAAAAAGTGGGAATCTGTTGATAAGAAAACAGGCAAGACTCCTTCCGGAAATACCGCGGACGGTTTTGCTATTACGACGCCTGGAATAACTCCGATAGAGGACGGCACGCTCCCGTTTGACGGCCTTCAGGTAATAGGAGTCGGCGCGGGAGGAAAGACTACGCAGTTTGGCGCGGAGCACCTTGACGACCTGACGCAATTTAAACCCGACCTTGTCATCTGGATGTATGGAATAAATGATGCGTTGGGTAAAAACATCAAGGCCTATGTAACACATAGCACAACCGCAATAAAAGCCCTGCAGGAAAAAAAATATGAGGTCCTGCTTAGCGGCACGACCTTCTTTCTGGGGAATCAATATTTTGAGAACTCGGCCTCGTTTAGGGAGCCTGGGATGGAAATGGCGAAGACCCTGAATGTTCCTTTTGTAGACAATTTCGGCGCATTCACGGCAAGGGGTCAGCGCTATATAGGCGACTTGCTGAGTGACAATGTCCATCCAAATCATATAGGGCACAGATTTATGGCTTCTGTGCTGGCGGCTTCTCTAGGGCTACCTGAACAGTTTGTCTGGGATCAGCCATTTTTGAAACTTAATTATTCGGGAAAGAAATAGTTTTATTATTGCGGGATAATTGATTGACCGGACGGATGTTGGAATTCCAGTTTGAGAATGAAACAAGGTTTTTCTATTCCGGGAGAGAGGATCAATGAAACCACTTATTTTTGCAGTATGTTCTTCTATTTTGTGCTTTTCGCTTCATGCGCAGGAACCCTCGGTGCCTGCTGTTACTGCCGAAAGTCAAGTGCCGGTCAAGAATTTTACCGCGAAGGAAGCGAAAACCGAAGTAATGAAAGCTCTCAAGGAAAAACGCATAGAACCCTCAGACATAGGAAACCTCTATGAAATGATAGATAACGGAAAGACAGCCGAGGCGATGAAACGGCTAGTCCCTGCAGGAGCGGGAGACTGGCCCAAGGACAAGGTCGTCGGCTGGCGCGGGGACGGTTCTGGCAGGTTCCCTGAGGCTGACCCTCCCACTGAGTGGAGTTTCATACCGAAGACCGTTTCTGAGCTAAAATGCTCCGCCAAGAAACCAAAAGGCGGGGGCGGCGAACCTATGTCTGACGGTTGCATACATGAATGGCTGGTCTGGGGCCCCTCAAGCAAGAATATTAACAGCGAAATACTCCCCAATGAAGCAACAATGATTCCCGACGAGAACGAAAGAGCCGGCGAGTCTGTTTGGAAACTCGTTAAAACCAATACCGGCACGCTGGACCTCAATGCTGTAATGGGGTCCTCAACAGGAGTGGTCTACGCTCACACCAATGTCTACAGCGGCTCAGAGAGCGAATTCACGATGCAGCTGAACGGCAGAGACACCGTAAGCTACTGGGTGAACGGGATCAGGGGCGAGATGAAGAATAACGCGGCCAGGGTCACGGTTAGTTTTAAAAGCGGGTGGAACAGCCTTACCTTTAAAGTAAATTATGCCAAGAATACACTCACATACCAGACTCCCAGCGGCTGGTATATAAATCCCGTATTCTTCGGCAATGAAGAAGTAAACATGTTAAAGAAGAATATCTCATGGGAGACAAGGCTCCCAACCGGTTTCGGCTCCCCGATAGTGGTCGGCAGTAAAATCTTCGTCGAATCCGACCCGGACCTGCTTATCTGCATAAAAAAAGAGACCGGCACGATACTCTGGGTCAGGTCCAATAATCTTTTTGAGGCAGCCACGGACAAAATCAATGCAGCTGAAGCCCCGGCTAATAGGCTTAAAGCCATCTGTGACGGTCTCAAAGGAAAAAGCAGTATCGAAGGTGCGGTTGTGAATGAACTGAACTCCTTGTCTAAGCAGATACGGGATATCTTTTATAAGGCCGACTCTAAAAAATACAATAAGCCGGGTTCCGATATCGGTTTCGGAAGCCTCTCTCCAACAAGCGATGGCAAAAATGTCTACGCCTGGTTTACGCAGGCCGTGAGTGTCTGTTATGACCTGGACGGCAACAGAAAGTGGATCCGGATGGACGAGTTACAGCAGTTTGAGCACGGGGCGAGTTCTTCTCCCCTGCTGGTGGACGGAAAACTCATCGTTTACATCCGGGATCTCCTTGCCTTAGACGCAAAAACCGGAGAAAAAGCCTGGATTTTCAAGCAGACGGAGATGACGGGTAATAATCCCCCAAGATATTTCTACGGCTCCCCGATAGCCGCGAAAATAGGAGGGACAAAACTCATTTTTCTTCCCGACGGCAGAGTTCTGAAACCCTCCGACCAAAGCGTTGTTTTTGACGCTCCCGGCATGCAGGGATTTAAACAGATCATTGCTTCACCCATAGTGGATAACGGATACTTCGTTCTGGCCCACAGGACGGGGTCTTTGCAGATTTACAAACTCGGGTCAAGCGGTTCCATGGAATCCAGCAAAAAGGTAGACTTATCAGTCCTGGAATTCCCACGCTACTACTCTGACTGGAATAACGCCTCTCCGCTCGCAGTTGACGGACTTATCTATCTTATAAATTGCCAGGGTATTCTTACCGTCATTGATGAGCAATCAGGAAGTATAGTCTATCGAAAACTACTTGACCTTGGGCAGTTCGAGATCTTTAATGATGGGGCAGCTCGCGGTGTTGGGGTTAGTCCTACCCTTGGCGGGAAATATATCTATTTCTTCGGTAATTTCGGTACCTGCTTGGTTATAAAATCTGGCAGAAAGTATGAGCAGGTAGCCAAAAACAGGATTAACGCTCTTCAGGTCAAAGGCCGCTACTCAAACTGGCCGGAGAAATTCGTGGCGTCGCCTTACTTTGACGGCAAATCCTTGTTCATAAGGACGGAACAGACACTCTATTGTATACAGGAATCCACGAAATAAAGAACTTGTAATAAAGCGGGTAAAGGGGACAGCTTGAAAAGGATTTTGATACACACAGATAAGTTATCTCTCTTATAGTTAGTTACACCCATCAAAAGTGCGCACATTGGAGGCGTATGATGAAGTTTGAAAGAATTATTTTATTGGTTGCCGTTCTGGTGTTTGCGGTAAATGGAGCTTTCTGCGAAGATGTTGAGAAGGCAGCCAGGGCAGAGGTCTCGAAAGCAATAAAAGCAAAGCTTATCAAACCTTCCGATATTGGGTTTTATTATGAAAAGATAAATAGCGGCAAGGGAGCAGAGATAATAAAAGAATTGCAGGCACTTGCATCTTCCGAGATAGTCGTATCCGAAAATAATCCTGTTGGCTGGCGCTTGGACGGAAACGGGAAATTCCCAAAAACAACCCCTCCACTGTCCTGGGGCATGGATAAGAACGGGAGCAAGAAGAATATTGCCTGGATAACTGAAATGCCTTACTACAGCCCGGGTTCATTGATAGTGTCAGGGGACAAGCTGTTTGCCACGGCGAATAGCAACAGTCTGGTCTGTCTTGACAAAGTTTCAGGACGGATACTCTGGGTTAGATCGGTCAGTCTCTATGATGCCGCAGAACAGGCGGAAAGGGACCAGAATAGGGATGTATTCTCAAAACTTGATGACCTTGCAAAAAAACGCGATGAATTAAGAAACAAAATACCGGGCTCAGCCCCAAATGAAATATTCAATACCGGCAGCGAGATGGTTAAGGTAGAAGCAGAAATGGAAAAAATCATATGCGAGGCTGACAAGGAAAAGTACAAGAACAACGGTATGACCTACTCTGACGGCGGATATATGTCTGCCGCGCCGGCTTCTGACGGGACTTTTGTTTATGTCTGGAATGCGTGGGGGGTAACCGCCTGTTTTGATATGAAAGGCGAGAGGAAATGGATACGGTTTGACAAACTGAGGCCGCAGGAACACGGTAATTATGCGTCACCGCTTCTGGTAGGGAATAAAGTTATCATTCACATAGGCAAGCAATACAGGGCGCTTGACAAAAAGACAGGAAAAGAAATATGGACATCTGAGCTATTCAAGACAAAAGAAGATTGGTATGGTTACTGGTATGGTTCTCATAGTTACACCCGTATAGGGGGAGAAGATGTTATTATTGCCGGCAATGGCAGTCTGCTGACCGCCTCGAACGGCAAATATTTCTTAAAAGGTGACGGTATGCAATGTACCTCTCCGGTGATCGGGGACGGGTTTGTCAGCTGGGCTTCCGGAATTGGTTCAGCCGGGCCGTTCTTCTACAAATTGCCTTCCAATACTTCAAATAATACTTCTCCGGGGATAAAAAGATGTTCGTTCAAAAAAGCGAAAACGATAGGAAGTAAGGGTGATTTTATTTCGGCCTCTTCGCTTATCCACGATAAACTGCTTTACACTATTGGGAACGACCCTTTCCTGTACGTTTACGACCTTGTATCGGATAAACTTGTTTATCAGCAAACGCTCGATTTTGGGATTACGCAGGACAGGAAAGACCGCCCTTACGGGAGCGGTATCTCTGCAAGCCCGACATTTGCGGGAGGAAAAATATTTATCTGGGGATTCCAGGGGACTACCATAATTGTTGAGCCCGGCCCGGTCTATAAAGAAGTTGCTAAGAACACGATAGAAAAACGCATACAGTTCAATCATAAATCCGACAACATAGAGGGTACGGTCAGTAATCCCTGGTTTGAGGGTAACAGGATCTATTACCGTGCACAGAAATATATATACTGTATCGAAGGCAAATAACCATAAAGCATGCTAAAAATCTGCCGCTAACAGGAAATTCCAAAGGTAAAAGAAACTCAATTCCGGAAATAATCCGAATGTAATAATAGATAGAATATAGCCATAAGTAATCTAAGCTTTCCAATATGCAAAGGAGAAGAATGAAAATATTTACATATGCGATTGTTTTGTTGGGCCTGATCTCTCAGGGTTACTGCGAGCTTTCCAGGGATATAATTAATGAGATAATGGCTCAATCAAACGACAATGAAAGATCAACCGTCAGGATTCAACTTAAAATAGGTAAACTTTATATCGGCGAATACGAGGAAACAGAGCCGGCACCTTCCGCTTCTGCCATAGATAAAGAGAGGGGTTTTATTCTTTTTGACAGGAATTATCTTGAAGCAATCTATCCTAACAGCAACCCGAAGAAAAGCGAAATCAAGAACGAATTCTCGGGAATATCCGCGCAGAACATGCCGTCTATATTAAACTTCTCTATTTATCCGCTTGAGGACCTGGGAAATGTAAATGCCTCCGTTGATGACTTTGTTTCCAAAGAAGGGGGAAAAATAAGCAAGGCGAATATTGACCTCAGGGTAGGCCGGTATCTTGGGAGAGGCGGAAGTATCTGCTATCTAAAAGAAGGCTATACGGCAAAATTCCCGGTTCTTATAAAGCCCGGCATGGCGAGAAGGGTCTGGCTTACGGTCAGGGTACCGGCTGAAGCTGCCCCCGGTTATTATGAAACGAATGTGACATTGCGCACCGAAAAACAGAAGGAAACCAGGGTAAAACTTGTTTTAAAAGTTCTTCCTATTGTAATGGAAAGAAAAACTGATTATTCCAACGGCTGGTTCTATGGCTGGTGGAAGGACGAGAATGAATTGCTGGAAGAACTTACCGAAATGAGGAAGGACGGGTTCAATTCTGCCATGGCCCCGGCAGGAACTTTAACGGCCAAGGGGATGGATTTCACGGCTCTTGACAAATACTATGAAGCGGCGAAGAAAGCCGGAATGGATGGCATTCACCAGGTGTTTAACCCGGGAGGAATGAGCGGAGTTGCAGGCAGCAAGGAGTTTACCGACAAATACGAAATATTTTGCAGGGAGTTATTCGCCTGGGGAGAGAAGCACCCTGATTTTAAATATACTTTATGGATTACCGACGAACCCAGGGAAATAGACGATACAGGCTGGAACCTTAACTTCAAGCAAACGATGAGCCTTCTCGATGCGGCTTCAAGCGTCAAAGGCTTAAGCAAGACTATTACGCTTGTGGGAGACGGTTCCGCGGAAACAGATTATCCGGGTATGGTGCCGAAGCTGGAATGGCTGCAGACGCATCATTGGAAGTCGTCGGAAAAAATAATAACTATTGCGAGAAAACTGGGGACCTACTGGCTTTATAATTCAGGCGTCGGAAGATTTGAGTACGGATATCACGCATGGAGAACAGGCGCCAAAGGTAAATTTGAGTGGCACTATAGCTGGAGGCAGGGGGATACTTTCAGTCCTACTTATTCTCAGTTTGCCTATGTTATGAGGACGCCAAAGAATGAGCTGGTGCCTTCACCAAGTTATCTTCGCAGTCTTGAGGGGAGCAATGATCTCTTCCTGCTTTATATGCTGGAAAAGAAGGTGGCCGAAGGCCTTAGATCAGATAGAGCTGATATTAAGTCTGCAGCTGCGCGCGGTGAGGGATATCTGAAAGCCATGCGCGTGAGAGTCCCGGATTATATAAAGACCGAGATGGTCACTGGTGCCGAGGCCGGTAACGACAACGAGCCGATGAAAGAGATGGAGCAATGGCGGCTGGAGCTTTACAGGCGCCTCATGGCGTTTAATCTTTAATGAGAACAAGGAGCAAAGCTGGTTGGCCCCTGCTTATAGGTAGTAATCCGATGCAATTATGTAATGAAGCATAACTTATTTTATAGTTGTTTGCTTTATGTGCGTAGAAACAGATGTAATTCGAAAGTTAAAGACTATTCAACCCTTGGGTTTGCCTGTTATTACCACACTTCCCCGTCAGGTGCCTGCAAATCTCCTTGTTTTTTCTGCCGTTCTTTTGGTATAATCTTTCCTTGGTATTAGCAGTCAGTTATTGGTTCTTTGTTCTATTTTATCAGCTATTAGTTATCAGTAATCAGCTATTGGTTCTTTGCTCTTATTATCAGTTATCAGTAATCAGCAATTGCTTCTATGCGGGGCCATAGCTCAAATGGATAGAGCAGCGGTTTCCTAAACCGCGCGCTGGAGGTTCAATTCCTCTTGGCCCCACTTGAAAAGCAATAACTGATAACTGATTGCTAATATCTAATAAAAAGCAAGAACACGAAAAAATCAACAATCAGTAATTATTTATTAGAAATAAGCTATAAAACCGAGGCTAAACTATGATAAGTCTTCATAACCACACCATATTCTCCGACGGAGAACTGCTTCCTTCGGAGCTGGCAAGGCGCTGCGAGGTAAACGGTTACAGGTATCTTGCCGTCACAGATCATTGCGACAGCTCAAATATTGTCGAGATTGTGACCTGCGTTTCAAAAGCAGTTGAGGATTTTAACCGTTCTTCAAAACTCAAGGTGCTTGCCGGAGTTGAGATAACGCATGTAGACCCTTCCATAATAGGGGCGCTGACGAGACAGGCCCGGCAGCTCGGCGCAAAGATAGTAGTGGTTCACGGCGAGACCATTGTGGAGCCGGTGAAGAAGGGCACTAACCTCGCTGCAATAGAAGCCGGCGCGGATATTCTGGCGCATCCGGGATTTATAACAAAGAAAGAGGTAGAGCTGGCAAAAACAAAGGGCGTGTATCTTGAAATTACCACCCGCAAAGGGCACTCTCTTACGAACGGGCATGTCGCAAAGCTTGCCCTGGAATGCGGGGCGCCGATGATACTGAATACCGACGCGCATACTCCTTCTGATCTGGTAAACAGGGAGTTTGGCTTGAGTGTTGCCCGCGGGGCAGGGCTTACCGCCGCGCAGGCCGAGAAGCTTCTGGAAAATTCAATGAAACTGGCAAAATCGAAATTTTAATTAACAGGTTAAAGGAGATATGTCATGGATAAGGAACACAAGGATTTTAAGAAACTCTTAAAAGAAGACGAGCTCCAGCACGCGGCCGGAAGCGTCCTGCATTATTTCAGCGATTCAAACAACATCAACAAACTCGTGAACTGGCTGATTGGAGCGGCAGTCGTTGCGCTTATAGTCTGGGGCTACCTGTCATATACGGGAAACATTGACAGCCAGGTCTATAAATCTATAATGTCGGGGAAGGAAAAATTTGCAGCCAAAGATTATGATACCGCGATAATGAATTTCAAGACCATTGCAAAAGATTACCCGGGAAGCAAACACACGGGAGAAGTTTATTACAGGCTCGGACAGTCTTATGAAAAGGTGAACAACTTTGAAGAGGCGGTCAAGGCTTACAAGGAGTCCCTAAAATACGGGCTTCCCGCGGAGATAAAACCCTCGGTTTATATTTCCTATGCCTTCGCGCTTGAAGCAAAAGGCGACTACCTCAAAGCTGCGGAAGCCTGCGCAGAGTTCTTAAAGAAGATGCCGAAGTATTTCGGCGCGGGAGAGGTCCTTCTTACGGAAGCCAGGAATCTCAGGCTTGCCGGAAAAAGCACCGAGGCCATAATGAAGTACCGGGAGCTTACGGAGAAGTACCCTGATTCTTCCTGGGCCGTCTCCGCAAAACCCTACGTCCAGTAAGAGAAGGCTTTGTGTGATACCAATGATAAGAAGAATTGATAACAATGCCGGAGCTGTTATAGCTGATAAGAGCAGGCAGATAAAGGAAGAAGCGTTTATCATTCAACTAAAACCGGACTCAATATGATCCATTTAGCTTTTGTATGGCATATGCACCAGCCGTACTACAAGGATCCCTCCGGCAATAAATTTGTCATGCCCTGGGTGCGCCTGCACGGCGCTAAAGATTATCTCTACATGGCCAGGCTGCTCGAAGAATTTCCCAAGATCAAGCAGACCTTCAACCTGGTCCCTTCCCTGCTTGCCCAGATAGAGGATTATAACAACGGCGTAAGCGATAATATTCTGGACGCCACTCTGAAACCCGCCGCTCTGCTTTCCAGGGAAGATAAAGTTTTTATTCTTTGGAACTTTTTCATGGCTCATCCCGACAATATGATAAAAAGATATCCCCGCTACGGCGAATTACTTGAAAAACGCGGGCAGTATGTTTCTCTGGGAGAGCTGGACGCCACCGCAGGGACTTTTTCCATCCAGGATTATCTTGACCTGCAGGTCTGGTACAACCTTTCGTGGATAGACCCTCTGTCGGCCGGCGAGGATGAGGCAATTAAGCAGATTCTTGCCAAAGGAAGGAATTTTACGGAAGCGGATAAAGCCGCGGTCGTGGAGAAACACCGCGAAATAATGAGAAGGATAATTCCCAAGTACAAAGAGCTGGCCGGGAAGAAACAGATAGAGCTCACCACGACGCCATTTTACCACCCCATACTTCCGCTTCTTTGCGATACCGATATTGCAAAAACGGCTCTGCCTCAGCTTAACCTCCCTTTCCGGTTCCACCGGCCGGAAGACGCCGGCGCGCAGGTAAAGAAAGCGCTTGAGTATTTTGAAAGCAAATTCGGCTTTAGGCCGGAGGGTATGTGGCCTGCCGAAGGGAGCGTTTCCGAAGCCATCATACCGGTTTTAGGCCGCGAGGGTTTGAAATGGATTGCGTCAGACGAGGATGTTCTCCTGCATTCTCTGGAAAGTTATGACAAAAAAGAAAATGTGCTTTACCGGCCCTGGAAGCTGAGCGGCGGGGGCAGTGAACTTAAAATTATTTTCCGCAGCAAGGAACTTGCCGATCTTATAGGTTTTGTGTATTCAAAATGGGATGAAGAGTCTGCCGTAAATGATTTTATAGCGAAACTTAAAGCGGCGGCCGCAGCTTCCAGCATTAAGGACCCCCTGATTTCCGTTATACTGGACGGGGAGAATGCCTGGGAATATTTCAGAAATAACGGCCTTGATTTTTTCAGAAAACTGTACGCGCGTCTTTCCGTAGAGCCGGAGATACAAACAGTAACCGTAAGCGAGCACCTTAATAAATTTTCCGATACACCAGCGCTTCCGAGGCTCTATCCCGGCTCCTGGATAAATCATGATTTTTATATCTGGATCGGGCATTCAGAGGATCAGAAAGCCTGGGAACATCTCCTGCGCGCCAGGGAAGACGCTGAGAGCTGGACCGAAATAAAAGAAAAAGATCCGGAAACTTTTGCCGCGATAATGGAAGAGCTTTATATTGCCGAGGGAAGCGACTGGTGCTGGTGGTACGGCGACGACCACTCTTCGGCGCAGGATGAGGAGTTTGACCTGATTTTCCGCAGCCGCCTGCAAAAAGTCTACGAGCTGGCAAAAAAGGAGGCGCCGCCTCAACTGTTGAGCCCGATACTGTCTTCAAATAAGACCATAATAACGCAGATGTCCCCTGAGGGTTTCGTCAACCCTTTAATAGACGGGAAGATTTCCAATTTCTACGAGTGGAGTTCTACCTGTGTTTACGAGACCGGCAAAGCGTCAAGCGCCATACACCGCGCGGAGAGCATTGTCAGAGATGTTTATTTTGGTTATAATCTGGAATACCTGTTTCTGAGGATTGATTTCAACATGCTGGTGAGCAATGTGAAGATGAAGGATTTCCTGTACGAATTCACGTTTATTAACAAGCAGGCTTTCCGGCTCCGTTTCAATATTGATTCGGAGAGCAAACATTGCGGGTATTCCTTTTTCACTCAAAGCGCGGAGAAAGACGCCTGGCTGGAAACAGAAGAACCGGGGATAAGAGTGGCTGCGCTGAAGATAGCCGAGCTTGCCGTGCCTTTTAAAGCGTTGAAGTCCGTAACGAAGGACAACCTCAACATAACCCTCGCGGTTTTTAAAGGTGAGAACGAAGTGGAAAAATGGCCGGCAAGGGGTATCTTGAATGTTGTAGTGCCGGGCGACGACTTTGAGGCGCAGAACTGGCAAGTGTAAAATAGACCGTTTGGAAAGTTTGATGTTTAGAGGATTGGCAAAAGCGCGGCGCGTCAAGTCGATGCCTTGATGCGGCCAAAAAAGCTGTGGTGTCTGAGGATATTGCAAATTGATAAATTTGAAAGAGAACCCGATGAAAAACTCAACATACAAATATGCCCGAATAGCCCTGGTTCTCCTGGCTCTGGGTTTCCCTGTCTGCTGTCCGGCGCTGCCGGCCGCGCTTGATCCCATTGAAACCCTTAAGTCTATGGAAGTAACCGAGAAAGAACCCGAAGCTTCTATTTCAACAGCGTCAACCGTTGTTTCCTTGATACGCGCGGAAATAAAATTTCCAGAAGCAAAGATCGGTTTTATCGGACCGCTTTCCGGAGACAATGCGGAATACGGCGAAAAAGTCAGGAATGGCATAGCGCTGGCGATAAGTAAATTCAATGCCGAGCATAACTCCTCAGTGGAATTTGTTGCCTGTGATTCCAAGGATGATTCCGAGACAGCAATAAAGTTTTTAAGATCCTTTTCTACCGACCCGAAAGCCGTAGCGGTTGTCGGCCCTGTCACCGGGGCTTCGCTTGAAGAAATAATAAAAACCTGCAACATGCTCGAACTCCCGGTCATAACGCCGACCGTGTTTTTCTCGGGAGAACTGCCCGGAAACAGGTTTTTTTTCAGGAACAACCTCTCTCCTGCAGATGAAGGGAGTAGTATCGCCGGCTATGCGCTCAATACGCTTAAGTTAAAGAAATTCGCCGTGCTTCGCACAAATTCCCTTTATAGCCGGCTCTGTTTTGAAGC
>JBAXDA010000014.1:0-12589 GCA_037141215.1 Candidatus Firestoneibacteriota bacterium
CCTTCGACTTCCGAGTTCCCCAGCTTCATCTTGGTCTGGCCTTCAAACTGCGGGTTGGCAATCTTTAAAGAAATGATGCAGGTGAGTCCTTCCCTTACGTCGTCTCCCTGCAGGTTGGTGGCGTCGTCTTTTATGAGCCCTTTTTCTTTCGCAAAGTCATTCGCCACTTTAGTAAGGCCGCTTTTAAATCCCGTCAGATGCGTGCCTCCCTCGCGGGTGTTTATATTGTTAACATAGGTTGAAACATTCTCGTTGTAGCCGTCGTTCCACTGCATGGCAAGCTCCACAACCAGCCCCTCTTTTTCCTTTGTAATAAAAATAGGCTCGGGGTGGAGGGCTTCTTTATTTTTCTGCAGGTATTTAACGAACTGGACGATACCGCCGTCGTATTTGAACTCATGCTCCTTTCCGTTCCTTTCATCCTTCAATTTGATATAGATACCCTTGTTCAAGAACGCAAGTTCACGAAGACGGTTGCTGAGCGTGTCAAAGCTGTAGGCGTCTGTTTCAAATATCTGCTTGTCCGCTTTAAAAGAAACCCTGGTGCCCCGCTTGCCGGTTTTACCGAGCTTTGCAACCGGCTTAACGGGATGGCCCCTTTTATACTCCTGCATGTAAATATCGCCGTCCCTGTAAACTTCCACCTTGAGCCATTCCGAGAGCGCATTCACCACTGAAACGCCGACCCCGTGCAGGCCTCCTGAAACCTTGTAGGAGTCCTTGTCAAATTTTCCGCCAGCATGGAGAACCGTAAGCACAACTTCCAGGGCCGATTTCTTCTGCCCTTTGTGCATCTCGACGGGAATACCGCGTCCGTCATCCAGGACAGAGACAATATTTTCTTTGTCAATATTTACAATGATGTTCTTACAGTGCCCGGCAAGCGCTTCGTCAATGGAATTGTCAACCACTTCATAGACCAAATGGTGCAGGCCTTCAAGTCCCGTGCCGCCGATGTACATTGCGGGCCGCTTACGCACAGCATCCAGCCCCTCAAGAACGGTTATCTGGTCCGCGCTGTATTCCGCGCTCTCCGCGCTGATTCCCGCAGAAGCCGGTTTTTTCTTTTTCTCTTCTTTTTCCTTGATCACTTTTTTCGCCATTTAATATGAGTCCCCCTTACTGACAAGCCTATTAACACCAGCATAACGAATAATTTACGACTGACGATTGACAATTAACGATTCAATGTAACGCTTCGCGTTTTCTGAATATTTACGGCAGAGCCACAACAAATCGCCAGTCGTCAATAGCTAAACTGTCAATCGTACTACTTTACCTGGAATATAATATCTTTCACTTTGTTCATTCCAAGCTTCTCGTTGAGTTGTTTAACAAGCCCCGCTTTTAAGAATTTAAGTTCCGCCTGCCAGGTGGAACTGTCCACCGCCACAAAAAGCCTCCCGAATTTCATAAAAACAGGCGTTGCGTGCGCCGCCACCTTCTTGCCGACGGCTTCCTCCCATATTAAGAACACTTCATTTTCCTTCATTTTATCAAATAGGCCGAACTTTTTCAATGTTTGTGCAATGATACCGTCCAGCGGTTGAAGTTTTCTTTCCTTTCTAAACCCCGTTTTCAAGCATACCGTCCTTAATCCTGATATGTTTAGCCTTAGCGAAGCGGTTTCCTAGTGCAAAATCATCGGCAAGCGAAACTATAAATATCTGCGGCATCTCCTTGAAGAACGACAGTACTCCGTCCTTTCTCTCCGCGTCGAGCTCATAAAAAACATCATCAATCAGTATAAGGGGTTCGTCGGAAGTCTCGCGCTTGATATATTCATACTCCGCAAGCCTTAATGAAAAAACCATGCTTCTCTGCTGCCCGTCCGAGGAAAAGTATTTTCCCTCCCTGCCGTTTATCAGAAAAAGGAGGTCGTCCCGGTGGGGGCCAACAAGGGAGGTTCTCCGGCTTATTTCTGCCTTTTCAAGAGTTTCAAGTTTTTCCCTGAACGACGATTCTATGCCTTTTTCAGTCTCAAAGGAGCATTTGTAGAGAAGCTCCACTTCTTCCCTCCCGGCAGAGATTTTTTTGTAAGTCTCCCGAAAGACCGGCAGAAGAAATTCTACCGCCTTTTTTCTTACTGCTATAACTCCGGAGCCCTCTCTCACAAGCTGTTCGTTAAAGGCGGCAAGCAAAGTCCGGTCAATCTGCCCTTCCCGGGCGTCAGCAAGCATTTTATTTTTATTTGCCAGGACCGCAGTGTATCTCTGGAGGGCCTTTAAATATCCCCGGCTGGCCTGAGAGATAAGGATGTTAAGGCTTCTTCTTCTTTCTGCAGGTGAACCTTTTACGATGTCTATATCTTCAAATCCGAAATTAACAACCCTGCACTCGCCGATATAATCGCTTTTTTTCGCGACACTGTTCCCGTTAATTTTAAGTTTGAGGTCCTTGTTTCCACCAAAAGATGCTTCAACGGGCTTCTTAAGTCCCCCGCTTACAAGTTCGCCTCCGACGGAAAAAAAGGATTCACCAAATCTGATCGCCTGGAGGTAGGATTTAAAACTTACCGAGAGCGTGGAGAGGAAATATATGGCCTGGAGCGTGTTGGTCTTGCCGGCCCCGTTTCTGCCGGTGATTATGTTGACCCTTTCAAGTTCCGGCAGAGAGAGAGAATTTAAATTCTTAAAATTCTTAACCTGCAAAGAACTTAAATACATTAAATCCTTACCGGCATAATTATGTACATGTAGTTTTCGTCTTTAACCGGCTGGATAAGCCCGGCGGAAGACGAATCCCTAAGCTGCAGGTCTGCGTCTTCGCAATCTGCGACTTTAAGCACATCTATTATATATTTTGAATTGAATGCAATTGTTATTTCCTCTCCCTTATAATCAGCCGCGATCTCCTCTTCCGCTTCCCCCACATCAACGGCAGTAGCGGAAATAATAAGTTTTCCGTCGCCTGCTTTCAGTTTTACGGCGCTTGCTTTGTCTATTGCCAGAAGCGAAACTCTTTTTACGGCTTTGGCAAGCTCCTCCGCCTTCACCCTTACTTTTTTGTCGAAGATCTTGTTTATTATCTGCTCGTAACTGGGATATTGTCCCTCAATAAGTCTTGAAGTAATATTCAAGTCCGTCCCGACTTTGAAAGCAATCTGGTTCTCGAGCACGGAGATCTCTATCTCGTCCGTTTCATTCAGAGTCTTTAAAACTTCAACAAGAACTTTTGTAGGAACAATAACTTTTGCTGTTTTTTCCTGGTTTTCAATGGAGGATTTTACAAAAGCCAACCTGTGCCCGTCGGTGCCCACGAGCTTCATTTCTCCGCCTTCGATTATCATATAAATACCGGTGAGCATCTTTCTTGTTTCATCCGTAGAAACCGAGAAAATGGTTTTTCTGATAAGATTCTTTAGAACGCCCTGCTTCATTTTCAAATTCAGAGATTCTTTTTTTGGTTCCAGAACTGGCGGGAATTCTGATTTTGGCAGACCCATGATTTTGTAATTTATTTTGCCGCAGTTTATGGTAATCTGGTTTTTTTCATCTACTTTTATGTTTACATCTTTTTCTAAAGGAAGTTCTTTTACTATTTCAATGAATTTTCTGGCAGGAATAGTTATTGCCCCGCCTTCCATTATATCTACTTCGCTCATTTGGCATTTTATAGTAAGTTCCAGGTCTGTGGCCGTGAGCTGTATTTTATTATTTATGCTTTCTATGAGGATATTATTCAATACCGGCAGCGTCGTTTTTACGCTTACTGCTCCTTCTACTTTCTGTATGTATTCCTGTAAAGCTTCTTTTTTGCAGGATATTTTCATTACGCCTCCGGAAAACTTTAAAAAACCTGTGGATTTGCTTGTCTAAATTATATATCATAACATACTTATATATCAATAAGAAATATTAATAGTATTATTATAGGCGTGGATTGTGTTGGTATCTTGTTTTAACCAGCAGACCAAAGAAAAATGCCTGTTGGTAATAATGTATATAAAATGTTTATTCGGTGTGGATTCTGTGGATAAAAATCGTTTCTTTAACTGTTGATAAACTCGTTGTTGATATCTGGATAACTTTTTAAAACAAACCAGTACTGACTAAGCAAAGAGATCTTCTCGTCTTTTAATTTTTCAACTGCTCTATTATTTTATTCAGTTCATCGTAAAAAATCAAATCGGACTCTTTTTTAACCTGGATGGTTTCTACGGCATGAATTACCGTGGAATGATCCCTATTCCCGAAATTTTGCCCTATCTCCGGAAGGCTCATATCTGTAAGTTCCCTGGTTATATACATTGCAACTTGCCGGGCAAACGCAACGGGCTGTGTTCTTTTTCTCGCGATCATATCAGAAGGTTTTAATTTGTAGTAATGTACAACCGACTCCTTAATAGCTTCGACTGTGACCTTTTTCTCCCTCCCCTCGCTTCCAGCGTCTTTTAAACAATCCTTTGCAGTTTCCAAAGTAATTTTTGCTTTTGTCATCGAGCAATACGCTATTACCCGGGTAATGCAGCCCTCAAGTGACCGAACATCGTCTTTTACAATGTTGGCGATATAAAGAGCAACATCATCGGGAACAAATACTTTTTCATACTCAGCTTTCTTTTTAACAATCGCTACCCGGGTTTCAAGGTCGGGAGAACCGATATCGGCGATGAGACCCATTTCAAAGCGGGACCTCAGTCGTTCCTCAATCTTTAAATCTTGGGGTTTTTTA
Organism: Candidatus Firestoneibacteriota bacterium; assembly: GCA_037141215.1. Lineage (GTDB taxonomy): Bacteria > Oederibacteriota > D2-FULL-39-29 > D2-FULL-39-29 > CAIOVX01 > JBAXDA01. The sequence continues at coordinate 4,675 of JBAXDA010000014.1, forward strand.
TCGCTGGTGGCAACAATTTGCCGGTTTGCCATGTGAAGAACATTAAAAGTATGGAAAAACTCCTCCTGCATGGCTTCTTTCCCGGCGAGAAATTGGATGTCGTCAATAAGCAGTACATCAATATATCTGTATTTGTTCCTGAAATCGGTTATCTTACCTCCGGTCAGGGCGCTTATCATTTCGTTAAGGAACTGCTCGGAAGTCAGGTATGCTACTTTCAAGGTGGGATCTTCTTTTCGTACGAAATTTCCAATGGCCTGCAGAAGATGCGTTTTACCTAATCCCACTCCTCCATATATGAAAACCGGATTGTAGGATTTTGCCGGAGCTTCCGCAACCGCCACGCAGGCGCCATGAGCGTACCTGTTGCTCGAGCCAACGATAAAATTCTCAAAAATATGCTTTGGGTTTAGAGGAGAACCGATAATAACATTGTTATTGTACTGCACGGGGGATTGAACCGCTTTATGCTGGGCGGTTTCAATAAACGGAACATTTGCGTCTGCTGATACAATCAAAGAGATTGAAACTGTCTTATTTTCAATTGCTTTTATAGAGTCCAAGAGCATAACGAGGTATCTATCTTCAAGCCAGTCTTTTGAAAAGTTATTTGGAACTTCTAATGTTAATACGCCATTTTCAAAAGAAATTGGCTTGGCGGGAACAAACCAAGTATCGAAACTGTGTGTATTAACCTTCTCTTTCAGCAGGGTTAAAGTATCGTTCCATATTGAAACGGCATCCATGCAACCTCAGTTATCCACAGATTTACCCACAATGTTAATATCAATAAAAGGCTTTATATATCAAGTATTATGAGAGTTATCCACAATATCAAAATGTAGTATGTAGTAAAATAGTTATCCACAACCTATAGTAGTAGAAAATCCCCCATAAATGACAAAACCGGCCAGTCGGCCGGTACCAAAAACAAATCAGAATACTATTTTTCCAAAGATAACCAGGGAGGCAGAATCTGCCTATTAAATTGAACTCTACAATAAAGCACATCTTTCCCGGAAACAAACTCAGCAACAGAACCAACTATAATACTTTTTCTCTTCACAAGTCAAGAAAAATATTTAAAATGAAAATAAAAGACGGGGAGATTCTTTTGACTTAGCGCAAAACATAAGATATAATGGTGAACCAAAACTAAAACGCTCAAAATATAAACAGAAAAGAAAAGGATGGAGGAAATATGGTAAAGAGGACATTTCAACCGCATAACAGAAAAAGGAAAAGAACCCACGGATATTTGAAAAGGGCAAGAACCGTAGGCGGCAGAAGAGTAATAAAGAACAGGCGCACTAAAGGGAGAAAATGTATAATTCCTTAACCCGGGAAGCCTTCGGCGAAGTTTTCGAGAAAGGAAAAAAAAAACATTTTAAAGATCTTACATTAATCGTTCTAAAGGACGGCGGCGCGCGCTTCAGGTTTGGCGTTTGTTTTAAGAGGAAGGCTCCCCCAAACGTGCGCAACAAAGCAAAAAGAAGAATCAGGAGCATCTTGTCGCCGCTGGTTTCACGCATGGAGCACGGTCTAAACCTTGTGATAAGTATCACGCCCGATGCGGCAAGCACCGAATTCGTAACGCTCAAAGACTCTCTTTTGAAAGCTCTTAAGGAAACAGGTTTGATGTGAAGCCGCTCATCCTCTTCCTGATAAAAATTTATAAAAAAATAGTTTCGCCCCTCCTTCCCCCCTCCTGCAGGTTTACGCCCACCTGTTCGGAGTACGCGGCGGAGGCCGTAAAAAAATTTGGCGCCGCCAGAGGCTCGTATCTCGCGGTAAAAAGACTTTTAAAGTGCCACCCGTTCCACTCCGGAGGGTTTGATCCCGTGCCAAATAAGCGCAGGACTAAGTAGAAAAATCGGTTAAGAAATAACGGGTGACAAAATTTCAAGGAAAGCCAAGAGAGCAATAAGGAGTCAATCATGGGAAAGAATGAAAAAAATTTTATAATAGCAATTGTTCTGTGTCTTCTGGTAATGTTCGCGTTCCAGGCGTACATATCAAAAACGCAGCCGCCCGCTCAGCCGTCTCAACCCGCGGCCACGGTAACGGCAGGAGCTCCGGATAAAAGCGCGGCAGTTTCAACAGAAACCAAAGCGGCGCCGGCGAAAAAACCGGAAAACTCTTCAGTAAAAACAGAGGGAAAAGATCTTTCCGTCGAAACTGACGATCTGACCGTAGTCTTTAACACAAAAGGAGCCGTAATAAAAAGCTGGGCTCTAAAAGGCTACCCGGATAATGAAAAGGGAAAACTAATAGATCTTGTCTGGCAGGAAAAAGACCGGATAAAACCGATGGCGCTGAGAGCTGAAGAACTTTCCCTTGACGAGAATATTATTTATTCTGTGAAGCTAGAGGGATTGAAACTGGAGTTCTCCGCAAAGACAAAAAGCGGAGGGGAAGTTGTAAAAACATTCACTCTCTATAAAAAGGGATTCAAGATGGACTGCTCTTTTTATCTTAAAGGAGGGAAGGGAAGCCCGGAGATAAAGAATGCGTCTATAGCAGGAGGAGCGGGAATAGGGAACCACAAAGCCCCGGAACCCGCGTTGACAAACATCTCATATATCAATAAAAAGCTAATAAAAGACAAGCCAAAAGTTTACGGCGAAGAGACGCCGCTCTATAAAGAGATCAAGCAGCTTAACTGGACCGGCAACCGCGACAAATTTTTCGCTTCTATTCTCATAGTGGACCCTGCGGCAGGCTGCAGCGGAACTATATCCAAAATGCAATACGGGTACAAAGATAAGGATGGCAATTCAAGCCTAATGGATATGCCTGCGGTTTCGTTCACGCTGCCCGCGTTTAAGGGGGAGGAAGGGAAGAAAATAGATTTCTCCTATTATTCAGGCCCACTGCTCTATGAAAATCTTGAGGCCATGAAGAATGATCTTTTCAAAGCCCTTGATTACGGCTTTTTTGGCTGGCTTGGAATATTCTTTCTCAAAATGCTTAAATTCTTCTACGGAATAGTCGGCAACTGGGGGCTTGCGGTAATACTTCTTTCGCTGGCGATAAAGGCGGTGCTCTGGTGGCCTAATCAGGTGAGCTACCGGTCCATGAAAAAAATGCAGGAAGTGCAGCCTCATGTGAACGCACTGCGCGAGAAATACAAGAGCGATCCTGCGAAAATGAACGCAGAGATGTTCAAAATATATAAAGAGAAGAAGGTTAATCCGGTAACCGGCTGTCTTCCCGTTCTGCTCACTATGCCGGTGCTCTTTGCGCTTTACGCGATTCTGGTCAACGCAATAGAACTTAAAAATTCCCCTTTTTATTTCTGGATCACCGATCTTTCCGGCCCGGACCCAATCTGGGTGCTTCCGATACTAATGGGCGCCACTATGTGGGTTCAGCAGAAGATGACCCCGTCAACAGATCCTCAGCAGGCAAAAATATTCCTTTGGATGATGCCGATAATGTTTACCGGTATGTCAATCTGGTTTGCTTGGCCGTCTGGACTGGTGCTCTTCTGGTTCGTGCAGAACGTTGTTTCCATAATACAGCAGTATATGACAAACAAGGCAGTAGAGCCGGCAGTATAAGATAAAGAGTGAAGCGATAATTTTTCAATTGACAATTATCCGGTTGTAAATAGCAGAAGCGCAAAGAAAGAAAATGAAAATCAGCAATCTTTTTATCCCCATATTACTATTACCGGCTGTTCTGTTTGCCGGCGATCCGGTCCTGTCCGCAACGACGGAAGAGAAGGGCGCAATGCTCCCGTCCCCGGCAATCTCAGTAACCGGTGAAGAGCTTCCCGCGGCCTCTACTGAAACTACAGAAGAGGATAAAGTCGTCGGGAAAGCAGAACAAGTCGCAGTGCTAAGGGACCTTATCTCCAGGCTTTCCGAGAGTGTGCGTTCCGCCGACAGGGATACCGGTGAAATGCCTGAAGCGGGTTTCTCCGTCTCCGAAACAACTCCCGGCCTTGAAAAGCTCCTTCTTGCAGGTGATCGTTCCTATTTTGAACTCGAATTCCTGCTAACGAACCTTAAAAACGGGTTTCTCCGCGAGCGTCTAGTTAAAGCGCTTGCAGGGAGGAATGACGACAAATCCCTGGCCTTGCTGACGGCGGCGCTTAAGGATAAAAGTTCCGGGGTAAGGCTGAACGCGGCGAGAATAATCGGAAGGGAGGGCAGCTCGAAAGATTTCAAAAATCTTACGCCCCTGCTCTACGATAAATACATGCAGAGAAGGGATTTGTATCCCGTACGCCTTGCGGCAAGGGAAGCGATCGATCTTATCAAATTCAGGGAAGGGATCAAAGAACTTGCCGAAACGGAAAAAATCGGCAAACTTCTTCCTCTGCTTGCGGAAAAAGCGCTCAAGAAAGAAAGCTACTTTACGGAATACGCCGTTCTTGCGCTGGGGCTTCTTGCCTCTGCGGGTGAAGCAGTTTACAAGGAAATTGAAAGAATAAAAATCCAGGAAACAGGGCTCCCGGTTTCAACCTCCACCGCAACTTCCGTCGCCGGTTCAATTTCTACAACCGCCTCAATAACAACAGAAGCTGACAGGGAAAGGGTTTTGGGCTGGCTTTTCCTTGCTTCCGCCTGCCTTAGAGACGAAAGAATAATGCCCGAGATATTAAAGAATCTTAACGACCCCGGTTTATTCTACATATCTCTCCGGGCGCTTAATGCGCTGAAGAGGGAGGCGCTGCTCTCTCTGCTTCTTGGAGAACCGGAAGGTTCTGAAAGAGCAGCTGTCATGCTAAAAATACTGACGGCAGTACCGGCCGGAGATAAAGGCAACGAAGTTATGCTTTCAGGAATTATGAACAGTCTTGCCATTCCTGCAGACGGTCCCGAAGAAGCCCTCCGGGAAAATATTGAAAAGCTGATCCTTTCCGAGAGAAACAAAGACAGATATCTGGATGCAGGGTTTGTCTGCGCAATAGCGTTGAATGATTACGACAAAGCCTCCTACTATCTGGGTCTTTACGAGGAAGCGGCTGAAGATAAAAACTATAGTGCCGCGCATCATCAGCTGTTTTCTTTGTGCCTGGTAAATAAAGGAAAATTCGCGGAAAATGAAGAACTAAACCCGCTCACTGATGACAGAGCCTGTAGAATCTATTTCCCGCTTATTAACTCTTTCATTAAAGACATAAAAGAGAATAGCGGCAATCTTCCTGCTAAACTCAGTCTACTTGCGGATTTTTATATGAAAACAGGACGCTATAAAAATGCCGCTGATGTTTTAGGCCGTCTCCTTGACGACCGGGACTGTCCGAAAAATCTTAAGGCAAAAGCGGCAAAACTTCTTGATAAATGCGGAACAGAAATAAATTCTGGAATAGCCGGCTTTTTGCGGCCGGTTCTCGAATTAAAAGAACAGAAACTAAAAATTGAACTCACTCCCGCAAAAGAATCTTTTACGGCGGGAGAAGATGTAAAACTGCTTTTGAAACTAACCAACACCCTGGCGGGAGCGGTTTACTTTTTGAACGACAGAGAAGAGGGGAGGCTGGGGCTTGATGCCGGAGTCTTCTGTGACGGCCTGCTTGTGAAGCGTCTAAAGACGGAGCTGAATAAAACCATACCCGGGCAGGAACTTGCAGAGAAAATTTCTGTGCTAAATCCCGGCGAAAGTTATGAAACTTCAATTACCGTGCTCCCGGGCAGCCTGAATAAAGAGGGAGAATACGCTATAACAGTCTCCTATGACGGCGGCGCGCCTTTCAAGGGGTATGAAAAAGGCTGGATAAAGAATGTGCTGTTTTCTGACAGATTAAAGGTTAAAACAATAAAATGAAAGCCGACACCATTGCAGCTATTTCTACAACCCCGGGGGAGAGCGGTATAGGAATCGTGCGTCTCTCCGGGCCCTCTGCCCTCTCTATAGCGGAAAAACTTTTCATTCCTAAAAGCGGAAAGCAACTCTCAAAAGCGCGCACCTTTACCGTTCAGTACGGTTCTCTTAAGGATCCTTTTGATAATTCACTCATAGACGAAGCCCTTGTAAGCGTAATGCTTGCGCCCAGGACTTATACCTGCGAAGATGTTGTAGAATTAAACTGCCACGGCGGCATAGTGCCCTTGAGAAAAACGCTTGAAGCGGCTGTTGCGCTCGGAGCAAGGCTTGCCGAGCCCGGTGAATTCACGAAACGCGCGTTTTTAAACGGCAGGATAGACTTAGCGCAGGCTGAAGCGGTAGCCGACATAATTAGGGCAAAAACCGAGGAAAGCTTAAGCGCCGCCCTGCAGCAGCTTAAAGGAAAGCTTTCTTCGGAAATTCTGCTTCTCAGCGGGGAGCTTAAGGATGCCGCAGCGCAGGTTGAAGCGGGAATAGAGTTTCCAGAAGAAGAAATAGAAACTACGGTTCTTTCCGGCATCGGAGAAAAGCTTAAAAGCGCGGGAAAAAGACTGAACCAGCTATTAAAAACTGCCGGAAAAGGAAAAATAATAAGGGAAGGCGTAAAAACCGTAATAGCGGGAAAACCGAATGTAGGGAAATCAAGTCTGCTCAACGAACTTTTAAACGAAGAACGGGCGATTGTAACGCGTTTGCCCGGCACCACCAGAGATGTAATTGAAGAAACCATTAATATAGGGGGCCTTGCTTTTGTGCTTGCGGACACGGCGGGTTTGCGCAATTCCTCAAACATTATTGAGAAACACGGCATTAAAAGAACTCTTGCTTCTCTAGAGAGCGCGGATCTGGTTCTTTTTATCCTGGATGGTTCAAGAAAACTGGGGCGGGACGATATACTGGCGGCGGGAAAGATTAAAAGCAAGAAAACACTGGTGGTGGTAAACAAAGCGGACCTGCCCCAAAAGATTGCAGCCCGGGAAATTAAAGTACTGTTTGCGGGCGCAAAAACCGTTTCTATCTCGGCTCTGAAAGCCTCCGGTATTGAGACCCTGAAAAAAGAAATGCACGCCGCGGTCTCGGATAAAGGGCTGAAGGACGCTTCCGGCATCATAGTAACAAATCTAAGACATAAACTGCTGCTTGAAGCCGCTTCTGCCGCGATTATGCGCGCAGAAACCTCCCTGCATAATAAAATGTCCGAAGAATTCATTGCACTTGATATTAGGGAAGCGCTGGATCATTTGGGAGAGATAACGGGCAAAGTTTCAACGGATGATATTCTTGACAGAATTTTCTCGGAGTTTTGTATCGGCAAATGAACGACAAAGCAGAAAATAGAGGAAAACAGAAAACATAAAAATGAAAAAATCACTAATAATCATTATCGGGGGACTGGTTATTTTAGGTTTGACGGGTTGTTCGTTTGTCAAATCAAAACGGGACAAGGCAAGTCCCGCGGAGTTAGAGATTACGGAAGACGCTGTCTATGGCGCTTACCTTTCTGCAGAACTCAAAAAGTTCCGCTTGGAAAACCACGGAGAAACCTGCTTGTTTGCGGTAAGACAGCTGACCATTGAGAATGAAATTACCATGGAGAAGGTCAAGCTGAATTATTTCGGAAAAAAAGCTGATTTCCGCACTTGGCTTACGAAAATCGGGGACCGGCTCTTAAAAAAAAGCATCAGCCTGGACCGGCTGGTCAAAAAGAGTATGATCTCGGATTTTCTGGTAAGGAACAAGAAAAGCAGGATAATTGACGAAGACCTTCCCACAGAGGCAAAATACTTTATTTTCAGGACCGCAGAGGAATTAAAGCTGCAGAACCGAAAAAACCCAAGGACAGGAGAAATATCTTTCTGGTACAACTTCAATCAAAAATATCCCCTTGCAGCCAAAACAGGCGTCTATTCTTTCTCCTGCTCCGGGTTTAATGATAAAATGGACCAGGCGCTGATACTTGTAAGCAGTTCCCAGGGTTTGATTGGAGAAGGAAAGGTTGTTGTCTTTGTCAGGAAGAAACGAATTTGGATTATTAAGAATGTTGCCAACGCATATTCTTCCTGTGGGCACTTCGCCA
>JBAXDA010000015.1:0-12156 GCA_037141215.1 Candidatus Firestoneibacteriota bacterium
TTCCAGAGAGAGCTTGACCTGTCCCCATTCATTATAGATCCAGGTATGCCTGAACCTCAGAGAAAGCTTTTTTCCTTTCTCATCTTGATAAAAGCCTTCGCTAATCACCCTGACAGAACCGTCTTTTTCTTTTGACGCTTTCAGCTCCGCGTGTTTGTCATTCGTGTCTTTATAAGTGAAAATAAAGGCGTCCTGCCCGCCGTGAGGATTGGGCTTGCAGAACCTTACCGAACTGAAAGCCGGCGTTTTAAGCAGGTTTTTCCCGCTGCCCTGCTTGAAGACTATTGAAGCCCAGGCGCCCCCTGCTTTCTTTGAGTGCAGTACTTCGAAATAGTCGTTAAAAACGGTTACTCCGTCTTTCACTTTTCTGAAATTTATTTTTGGCATAAACGCTCCCTACAAGGCAATTGTTTTCCGCCTTTTTAATTATATATTTTCTACCGTAAGACTGCAAGCTTTCCGGTCTTTTTGCGGCCGGCGGGGTCAGCAAGTATATAGAAATAAATACCGGCAGCGACATTCTCTCCGGAACTGTTCCTGGCATCCCAGAGGAAGACCCCGTCATTATCAGTTTCTTCCAGTTCCCTCACGCTTTCTCCAGAAACCGTGAAGATCTTGATCTTTACTCCCGGAGTAAGATTCCCGAAGGTTACTCCCCCGGAGCCGCTTCCGGGTTTGAACGGATTCGGATATACCAGACTGCTCTCCAGATTAGAAGCCGGGACCAGCTGCAGTACCGCATATTTAGAAAAATGCGAAGTAACGGCGGTAAGAGTATTGCCCGCGATATCTTTTGCCGTCTGTAACGCAATCCAACGGTTCCGGCTCTCGTCAAAGTATCCGATAACCAGTTTAGACTCGTCAAAACCGTTTATGCCGGCGTGCGTATATTTCAAAGTTATGGTAATATTTTTTCCCGCCGTAAGGACGGAATTAGACGAAGAGAGCTCGAACCCCTCCTGCGTACTCAGAAGATCCGGCTGTCCCGAATTTGGAACGGTTGCAAGCGGAATAGCCGTAAGGGTAATATCCTCCGTGAAAGTCCGGGCAGGTATTGAAACGGAAAGGCTCGCGCCGGAGCGGGCCGGGAAAGTCAGAGTATTGTCTTTGGTTCGGTCAACGGACTTGAACTGCAGGAGCGTCTTATATACATTGATCCTTCCGTTCCCAAAGTACTGGTCGTAGCCGGGAGCTCCAATATCATCGGCGCCTTCCTGTATAAGTGTTCTTATTTCTTCTCTTGTAAGAGAGGGCATTTTGGACCAGATCAAAGCCGCGAGGCCCGCGACCTGAGGACAGGACATGGAAGTTCCGCCTTTGTTCGCGTAAGCGTTTCCCAGGACCGTGCTGTAAATACTTACACCGGGTGCGGCGACCGCCACATCATTGCCGTAACTTGAGAATGACGCCAGCGCATCCGAACTGTCCGTTGCAGAAACAGCCATAACCTCGGGATAGGCGGCGGGATAATTGACAACATTGGTCCCGTCATTGCCCCTTGACGCGACCAGCAGGCAGCCCTTATTTGCCGCGTAGATAATTGCATCGTGGACCATCTGCGAGTCCGCGGTATCACCGAAACTCATGCTTATCACCCGGGCGCCGTTATCCGCCGCGTAAATTATTCCGTTCACCACCTGCTCGTCTGAGCCGGTACCTGTAGCAGAAAAAGATTTGACCGCCAGGACAACCGCGCCCCAGGAGACTCCCGCGACCCCTTTCCCGTTGTTGGAAACGGCCGCGGCAATACCCGCGCAATGCGTGCCGTGCGAATGGTCGTCCATGGGATCAGCGTCGTTATTATAAAAATCATAACCCTGGACTACTTTTCCTGCCAGGTCTTCGTGGTTATAATTTACACCGGTGTCAATTATTGCGACCGTGATGTTGCTTCCTCCCGTGAAGAGATCCCAGCCTTGAGGAGACTGCATTTTCGGGTGGCACCATTGCAGGCCGTAATTTGTGTCGTTAGGCGTGACAAGAATATCAAAGTACGAATTTAGTTCTACTACTTTGACGGAGCCTTCGCTTCTGAATTCCGCGAGCGCCTCGGGGGCGGATTTCCCTTTAGGGAGTTTTATTTTTCTATAGCCAAGTTTCCCGATCCCGTCAAAACCGCTTGCGGGCGCGAACGAAGCTCCTGCGCATCTCTGCAAGATACGCCCGGCTGCGGCAGGATTTATATTATTTTCAAATTTTACAAGTATCTCGTCTTCAACATAGGCCGGATGAGTTTTCCTGTGCCCTGCTTCCGCGGCGGCTTTTTGTGCGAAAGGGCAGAGAATCAATAAGCCGGCAAATATTAATAAATATTTTTTCAAGTCAGCTCCGGTTATTTTACAATTAGCGTACTTTTTCCAGGTCTATGAAGCCCCTTTCAACATCGGTGCTTACAAGCCTCACCGAAAGACGCATGCCGACCTCAAGTCTTTCAAACCCTCTAATGAGCCTGCCTTCGACCGGTTGCTCAAAAAGCCTTACCCAGGTGCCTTTATCGGAAGCGCCGGTGACTATCGCGCTGAACTTCTCCCCTATCATGTCTTTCAGGAGCAGAGCGGCGGCGGATTTCCCGACCTGCCTCTCCACTTTTTTTGCCGCGTCTTCCTGCAGAGTGCAATGGTTTGCCAGGGAAGTTAATTCATCTTTTGTATAGGGACACGGTCTTCCTGTCGCCGCAGCTTTCAAAAGTCTGATTGCGATAAGATCGGGGTATCTCCTGTTTGGCGCGGTAGAATGAGTGTAATCTCTTACGGCAAGCCCGAAATGCCCGATCGGAGGGTCTCCCGGAAGTTCCGCGACATATTCTCCCGCTCCCAGAAGTTTTATGACAGCAAGCGAGAGATCGGGAAAACTCACAGGGTCGGAGGCTTTTTGTTTCAGCAGGAATTCCTCAAGCGCTTTAGGTTCCGGCAGAGCAGGAAGCCTAAAACCTTTCTCTCCCGCAAGTAAAACTATCTTTTCCCAGCGCTTGGGCTTTCTGACAATGCGCCTCAAAGAGGGAAAGTTTTTAGCCGAGAGAAATCTTGCGATGACGCCGTTCGCGGCAACCATAAACTCTTCAATTATTTCCTTTGCCCGGTTCTTCTCGTCTTCTTTCAGGCCGCTGAGTTTTTCTTCCACGAAAACAGCGTTCGCTTCTATGGTTGTGAAATCGAGTGAGCCGCTCTCGCGTCTCTTCTGCTTAAACCTTGCCGCTGTACTGTCCTGGAGCCTGAGGCAGGCTTCAAGCCCGGATACTTCCTTTATCCCTGCGGGCATTTCTTCTTTCCCGTCAAGCCAGGCAGCGACGCTGTTATAGGCAAGCTTGGCCCGGTTGTTAACAATACCCTGATATACCGTGCTGTTCTTTAAGGAGCCGTCAACGCCGGCCGTAATTTCTATTATCAGCGCATTCCTGTCTTTGCCGTAATTAAGAGAGGTCAGGTCCGTAGAGAGTTTTTCGGGGAGCATAGGGAAATTCCCTCCCGCGGTATAGACTGAGGTAGTGTTCCGTCTCGCATGCTCGTCAATAGCCGAGCCTTTTTTTACCAGCGAATCAACATCAGCAACGGCCACATAGATCTTAACCTCTCCGCCGTCAAGCGCTTCCACGGCAGTAAGCTGATCAAGGTCTCTTGAATCGTCATTATCTATGGAAGCCCAGAACAGGCCCTTGAGATCTCGGGAACCCTTTTCAAGAACTGCGCTTTCCCTGTCAAGTTTTCCAAGCTCGGCAAAAGCCTGAGCCGTAAAGTCCGGCTGTAAACCCCTTTCCAGCATCGCTTTTCTGGCGATTCTCTGCATTATTTCCCGGTCTGTCGGCATTGGCGCCCCTTTAACCCTAAAACATTATTACTACAGCATTATTCGCTTGTTTTTCTCTGCTGATTTCTCGCAGGCGAACGCCGCCTGCATAGTTTTATAGGAATCAAAGGCCGTGAACATTTCTTTTTTGCCTTTCTGCACCCTGTCGATGAAATCTTTATCCTGAAAAATAAGGTTTTCATAAAGGCTCGCGGCACTGACGGCCTTATAGATTTTTTTGGAAACTTGTTCCGGGCGCCACGCCCCGCCTTTTTTCTTTACAAGCTTGTTTACGGTCAGAGATTTCTCCCAGTAATTGTAGCTTATACTGCCCTTCGTTCCCAGAAAATCAAATCTTAGCCCATGCCCGTATTTCGGATAGTCCTCTTCTTTGATATTTTCTTTCACCGAGCCCAGCCCGGTTATAAAACTGATATGCGCGACGCTTCCGTTCTTAAAACCAAAAGTTGCGTAACAATTATCCATAATATCGTAATGCGCTATGGTGTTGGGAGCGTGATAAACCTCGGCCGATTTCATATCGCCAAGAAAATAGCGGAAAGTGTCTATCTGGTGGCATAATTTTTCTATGAAGAGGCCGCCGGAAAGCGCCTGCTTAACCTTCCAGTTTTTACCCTTAGGCCCCGGGGTCTGCAGAAAATGAATATTTTTAAGCTCACCGACAGAGCCGCTCTTTACTATTTTTTTTATCTCCAGCATTATCGGGCAGGTCTTCAGTTCAAATCCTATCTGCAGGAAACCTTTGTATTTTTTTACCGCTTCCGTCATTTTTTTGCAGTCTGCGAGCGTGTGAGCCATGGGCTTTTCGCACAGGACCTTAAGCCCGGCTTTTAGACATTCAACGGCAAGCGCCCTGTGGGTGAAATTCGGCGTGGAAATTATCACGGCATCCAGTTTCTCGTTCTTGAGCATCTCCGTAAGAGACCCGTATATTTCCAGGCCGTACCATTCTTTCCCTTTCTCCCTGCCGGCAGGGCTGATATCGCAGCCGGCTATAATCTCGACATTCTTTAAACTCTCAACAATTTTCCCGTGACCTCTTGCATGATTGGTTATGCCGACCAAACCCAAACGAACTTTTCTCATTTTTCCCCCTAAGGCTTCCATAGAAGCTCCAAATTTAACTCTGCTTATGTCCCTGTTACAGGTAATTCTGCAGGGTCAGATGCGAGTCGGTTGTGTAATTTACTTTCAATTTACGCAAGCCGGACTCGTCTCCCGGAGAAGGCAGGTGCGTAAAATGCATCTCGCAGCCCTCAAGTTTTTTCAGCATCTCTATGGCTTTTTCCGCAACCGGGTTCATTCCAACACCCGCGGAGAGTACCATAAGCATTTCATCCACATTAAGAGACGGGGAATCTATGCCGCAGATATCCTTCTTCATCTTTCCGATATTCTGCATTATATTCGGAGGAAGCAGGTGGATGTCTGCGGGAAGATTTGCAAGTTTTTTTACCGCCTTGATAGCCACCGCAGACTCCGCGTGAAAGAGCGGAGAATTATGCCCTGTTACTATAGAGCCGTCCGAAAGTTCTATGGCCGCTCCGCAGAAAACCCCTTTATGGCCCTCTTCTTTTCCTTTAGCAGCTTCTGCCGCTTCCCTCGCCGGCCCGACGACCTTCCTGTCTAAGGGTTTAAGCGACATTTCATTCAGAAGTTTTTCCGTCCGGTCCACGGCTTCCCTGGTCCCGGCGCCGGTCGCAAATTCCTTGCTGTACCTGAACCATCTCCTTATTATCTCCTGCTTTGAAGCCTCCTGCACCACGGCGTCATCAACTATGCCTTCCTTCGCCATATTAACGCCCATATCCGTAGGAGAGTTGTATTTTGACATGTGGTTAACGCCCGCGGCGATCTTGTTTATCATTCTCTTCATAATGCCGAAATTTTCCACATCCCTGTTGTAGTTTATGGCAGTTTCCTTGTAGGCTTCCAGGTGGAACGGGTCTACAAGATTGAAGTCCCCTAGATCCGCGGTAGCCGCCTCATAAGCGGTGTTTACGGGATGTTTCAGCGGAAGGTTCCAGATGGGGAAGGTTTCAAATTTTGCGAAACCGGCCTGCCTGCCGTTTTTTAGATGATGCCAGACCTGCGCCAGTCCCGTGGCCATTTTTCCGCTGCAAGGCCCGGCTCCGGTTATAATAACTATCGGCTTGGTGGTTTCAATAAAAGGGAACTTGCCAAAGCCTTCTTCCCCGACCGCCCGCTCTACATCGTTCGGGTATCCGTCTATCATAGGGCTGGTATAAACCCTGACTCCGAGGCGTTCAAGATAATTTTTAAAGATCTCGGCTTTCCTTTCGCCGGAATACATATTTATTACCACACAGCCGATCTTTAACCCCATATTCTCAAAATCTTCAATGGTCTTCAGCGTGACATTGTCGTAAGTAAGACCGAAATCGCCTCTTAATTTTCCGTCTTGAATGGCCTTCGCGCTTACGCAGTATATTATTTCTTTTTTATCGCCCAGTTCTCTTAAGAGCGAGACTTTGACATTCGGGTCATACCCGGGAAGTATCCTCGCGGCGTGAAAATCAAAACAGAGCTTGCCGCCGAATTCAAGATAGAGTTTTCCCTTAAACAGGTCAACACGCTCCAGAATCTTTTTTGTCTGCGCGTCGAGATACTTCTTGTTGTCAAAGCCTTTGGTTTTCATGTATTCTCCCCTTGAGCCGTATTCTCCGCCTCTGCGTTGAAGCGGTAGTTTTCAAACCGGCCTCGACGCTGAAGCAGGTTCTATGTTTGAAAGATTTATTATTTTATTTCTTCGCCCGCATCCATTTATTGGTTGAAGGGTCGTTGTACATTTTGAACTGGTAATACATTTTCAGGCGCTTCCTGCCGGCAAAGAGGTCTTTTACCAGTATTTCATAACAGCCCGAGAGGTCTTGCTTCTGCGCTGTCATAACCTCAAAGCGTTTGGCACATTTCATCAAATGCTCGACTGAAGCATCTTTCCTCAGAAACTCTTCCGCTGTATGCCATAGCTTAAGCCCTAGGATGGAAAGCCTGTCTATTATGGCTCCCGGAGTTTCCGAGTTTGTGGTGGCGCGCTTGCCCTGCTTCACTCCTCCGCTTTCAAGCAACCCTAGCAAAAACCTGTCTATTTCCTCTATCTTGTTGTTCCTCGCCTGATTGGTCTTGTCTATATTGCGCTTTACAGCGGCTATCGCCCTGTCTGATATAACCGGCGACCTGGCCTTATCTTCTTCGTGCCAGAGATAGCAATTTAAGGCAAAGAGACCTCCGACCAGCGATTCCGGAGCCTTTTTCTCCCTGTTAAGCAGTACAACTGCCTGCTCCATATTTTTTATTTTTTTCTCAAGCCTATGCCAGGCCTCAAGTTCTTTTTTAAAAATCGCGAATAGTTTTGCTGCTTTAGGCATTTTTCTCATATTTTCCCTCTTTTCTTTATTTTTCTATCTTTCTGTTTTTCTATTTTTATCTTCTTTTTCTATTTTTGCTTTTCTAGTTTATTGTTTTCTTTTCTATTTTTCTAGTTTTCTGTCTTTGTTTTTCTTTTTCTATTTTTGCTTTTCCTTTTTGTTTTTCTAGTTTTCTATCTTTTTGTTTTTGCTTTATTGTTTTTCTATTTTTCTTTATCTTTTTCTTTCACCATTTTTTCTCAAACCAACCGTCTCCATAAGTATAAACTATTTTTGCCTCGGTTGCCTTAACATCCTTGAATTTTATCCTTCTTTTTTCCGCCCCGTAAAACACCGAGTCGCCGCTTATGGCAAACTCTTCTTTGCCGTACTTTCCCGCCACAGAAAGATCTTTCATTATATATATTTTGAATTTTTTTCCTGCAGTTATTTCCAGGTTCTTTTCCCTTGACTGGTTAAGGGGCAGCACGCGCCCGCATTTTATCTTGCCGGCAAGAGGTTCAAAACCCTTGGAGCAGATAAGCGCGCTCACCTCGTTTATTCCGGAAGAATACAGGTACGGCAGAATGATTCTTTCCATTTCGTATTCAGAAGCCTTCCCTGAAGCGGAGAGCAGCGTAAACCCTTTTCCGTAACTCACAAGCTTGAGCTGCGCGTGGTCAAGGCTGAGCAATCCGGTTTCCAGGCGCGCTGTTTTTTGAGTAACATAGTAGAGCAGGGAGATATTAAAGACCAGCAGGCCCGCCAGCAGGTAGTAGGGGCTTTCTTTTACAAGCCGTTTGAAATAAAGCGCCAGCACAATCAGCAGATAATAGACCAGTAAGGTGTAAAAATGCGGCTGCGCCACATGCACGACCGAGAAAGATAGTTTAGAAAAGAATTCCACTATCCAAAGCATGGAGGACATGGACAGGGAGACAAAAAACGCAGGCAGTTTTGCCAACTCTATGCTGATGAAGCCAAGCAGAACCTGCGCAAACCCTATGACCGTGCCCGCCCAGACCATAGGCGAGATAAGTATGTTGACTAAAAGCGAGCTCACTGAAATGTAATAAAAATAATACGCAAGCACGGGCAGAACAAAGAGCTGCGCGCTCAGGGTAACGCTGATAGCTCCGGCAAGCCACCCCGGCATAAAAGCCAGCGCCTTCTGGAATCTCGGCACAAGGAAAACAATGCCGAAAGTCGCAATATAGGAGAGCTGGAACCCTATATCATAAATATCCAGAGGGTTTAAGGCCAGTACGATAAGACAGGAGAGACCCATTACATTGTAAATATCCGCGTCCCTTTCCAGGGCTATAGAGAGCAGGTAAAGACAGGCCATTATCGTGGCGCGTACGACCGAAGGAGAACTGCCGGTTATCAGACAGAAGAATATTATCGCAGGAATGCTCAGCCTGGCGGCAGTCCGCTTGCTTGCGCGGCAAAGGCGGAGGAGGAAAAAGATTGCCGCAGAGACCAGGGCGACATTAAAACCGGAGACCGCGAGGATGTGAAAAGAGCCGGTTTCCCTGAACTGCCTTGAAATTGCTGACGGGAGCATATCATCCTCTCCGATGAGCATACCGGCAAGCAGCGCCGCGTGAACAGGTTTTCCGGGCAGGGAAGCGTCTATTATTTCGAGCATTCTCTTCTTTACGCTCATCGCCGCGGAGATAAAAACGTTGGTTTTTTTAGCGCCGGTAATCGTGAAGTCATCCAGATTTTCCAGGCGCACCGAGGCCAAGGCGTAGATTCCCTTACGAGCGAGGTACTTCGCGTAATCAAATTCCCCGGGATTCCTTGCCGCTTTCGGAGGATAAACCCTGCAAAAGATACGAACCCTGTCGCCGTATTTAAGTTCTCCCCGCATAAGCTGCTTATTCAGGGAAACCTTAACGGCGCCTGTTGTTTTAATTTCTTCATTGCCTGAGACAATCCTTTCAACATTTACCACGGCGCTTGTTGTTCCGCGTTCAGGATTAAAATTCACCTCGCCGGAGACCCAGCCGGTCATAATGACTTTCTTTCCCTCAAAGTTCGCTACCAGGCGCCTGATGTGGTTCTTTGAATAACCCGCCTCCTGAAAAGAGAAGACTGCCAGGGCCGCAAAGAAAGAGAGTGCAAAAAATATTGCAAGCTTATTTATGCGGGTAAGCAGGTAAATTGCGGAGAGGGCAGCAAGCGCCGAGAGGCTCAACAGGAGCGGCATAGCCCCGAAGGAAGAAGAAAACAATACCCCGAAGATATAGAAGAGCGCCGAGAAGAAAAGCGGCCTTGCCTCTATTCTTTTACGAAAGATTTCCGTCAAGCCAGTCAAACGATCTTTCTCCATTGAATTTGTGGCCCCCCAGGAAAAAATCAGCGCCGGCTTTATCGGGCGCTCCGAGCACGGAGTAAATTTTCTTTATTTTAGTATAGGTTTCTTCGGCAAAATGCACGGAGAAACAGTAATCCAGCCGGCCGGCTTCTATAAAAAGCGGCCTCGGAGCAATAAGCGAGAGCACATCGGAAATATCCCCATATTTATAAATGCCGTAAAAACTCTGCGAGCCGCAAGTTGAATCGCCTATCTCCTGCAGATATTCCTTAAAGGAGGTCACGGCACAAGAGGTAATGCAGGCGCTGATTCTTTTATCCAGAGCGGCAAGCATGTAGGCAGAGGTCCCTCCAAAAGAAACCCCTGCGCAGCCTATCCTTTTCTTGTCCACATCTTTCCTGGCAGAGAGGTAATCCACGAGGGTCATGTAATCATACAAATCCCAGGAAAACAGGTCGCGCCCCAGCAAATTGGCTCCCAGATTCAGGCAGGTGCAATTGTCAAAGCCCTTTGTCTCGCGTTCCGCGAAGCCTATCGCGTCTATGCAGATGGTGACATAACCCCGCTTCGCGAAATGTACGCCGTACTCGTGATTCATTGAATTCCTAACCGGGGTTGCAGGCAAAGTACTGACGGCCGTTTTGTCTCCACCGTGCCCGTGAAGCGCCACCATGGCCGCGCCGTTTCTTTTTTTGGGGAGCAATAAAAAAGCCGTAAAACGCGAGAACAGACCTTCCCTCCGGAATTCCAGTTTTTCTCTTATATATTCCCCTTTGTCTTCGGAGGAGATTTTTTTTATCTGTATTCTGCCCCGGGGCCTGTCTTTGAGCAAAAATATGCGCTCAAGTTCCTCTCTAAAATACTTCTGCCAGGAAAGGATTTTTGCTTTCCCTGCCGGGACAGGCGCCTGCATTTTAGGTTTGTGCGTCCACGCCAGTTTTCTCAGGACATTGAGAGGATCAGAAGAAGTTTCCCCTCCCATCAGAACCGTGTTTTTCTCCGTAGCGTCCGGAAGCACGGAATAAACGCCTTTTAGCGGCAGGCCGCCGGCATCCGTCAGGCGGAGCATAAGCCTGCTCCGGTCGGTCTTTACAAGAAATAGATTGAGCCCTTTTTTTAGACTTACCGTATAATTATCCTGGTCCAGAATCTGGTGGTGCCAGGTATGGTCTTCTCCCGCAAACACGCCGTTTACCCAAAGCCGGTAACCATCCCAGCCTCCCGCATAAACTCTGGCGTCTACCGCCTTACTTGAATAAATATAGGCCGCCGCGTAATTTATGGAATCATAAACATTCCACCATTTCGACTTTGTTTCTTTCTGCATCCAGGCTTTCAGCGCGGAGTCCTGCTCGGAGACTTTCTCAATTTCAAGACAGTGAAAGTATCTTACTTCTACCGGTTTCCATTTCCTTTCCAAACCCTGCGCGCGCACAACTGCGCCCGATCTCGGCCGGCAGTTTTCTTCCCCGCCCGCTGACTTTAAAAGATCCGCTTCCCAATATTTTGTGTGTTTTGGATCCAGGAATTGTACATTCTCTCCGTCGGCACAGCCGCTTCTGAACGGCCCGAGCACATACCAAGCTGTTACAAACCCCGGCTTGCCTGCCATGGTAAGTAAGGGTATTTTACGCGCCATATTTATCCATTCTGCCCGAGTTCCCGAGCATCAAAGGCATGGCTTCCGCCGAGAACATCTGCCCCAGCCCGCCTTTCGCGCAGTTCCTTTCCGTGTAGGACAACCCGTCGGGAAAAGAGAACTTAGAAACAAGCAGGAACGGATTTGGCTGCCACCCGTGGCCTTTGATAACGGCGGGAGTACAATGATCCCCGGTCACCGCAATGACATCAAAGCCCATCTTTTTCAAGCGCGGTATCTCCGCATCCACTTCTTCTATTATATGTACCTTGGCGTCAAAATTGCCGTCCTCGCCGTAAGAGTCCGTCTTTTTTATGTGCATATAAAAGAAATCATACTTGGAGACATTCTGTTCGAGCAGGTCAAACTCGCTCTTGATGGTATCTCCCGCGTCCAGTATGTCCATACCTACCAGGCGCGCCAGCCCTTTATACATCGGATAATTCGCGATGCAGGCAGTGCTCATACGGCAGACATCCTTAAGCGCCGGAATATCAGGACAGCTCGCGATACCGCGGAGCAGAAAAGTATTCGCCCTCGGCTCGTCTTTTATTGTCTCATTTATTTTAGCCACAAGCTTGTTCAGTATCTCTGCGGTCTTTTTTGCTTCGGGACGGAGCGCTTCAACTTTGTGCGCCTTCAAGCCTTCCTTCTGCGGATCGGTTTCATTAACCCCGTCGGCAAGGCCGTCGCCTTCTATGATTACCACAAACCTGTGCTCTTTGCCGTTCTTGATGATAACCTTCACTCCGTCTATCTCCGTCACAGCGGCCTGGATCTTTTTTGTTATCCTGATATTCTCGTCGGTAGGGATGCGGCCGGCCCTTCTGTCTTTAATAACTCCGTCCTTGTCCATGGTGGCAAAGTTTGCCCTTGCCGCGATATGCCTGCAGGTCATGGGAAAGTTAATGCCGAGCGCTTCGAGCACTCCCCTGCCGATCTGAAACTGCATGGGGTCATAGCCGAAAAGCGCGAGGTGCGCCGGCCCGGAACCCGGGGTTATGCCCCTGGCTATCGGATGG
>JBAXDA010000016.1:0-12149 GCA_037141215.1 Candidatus Firestoneibacteriota bacterium
GCCCCACATGAGCATTGCAGGTCTGGATACCAAGAGGATAGAAAGCTTCGCCGTTATCCGTCGCAAACCTGAAGCAGTTTTCTTTTGAAACTCTGAGAAACCCGGGAAGTGTTCCCGCTGAACTTTCGAGAGAACCTTCAATAGTTTTTTCCAGCTCGCCTGCCTTGAAAGTCAATTTGTATTTGTAGGTTCCCTGTTCAAGCGCAGCAAACCTCAAACTGTAAAAACCTTCGCCGTCGAAGAAACCTTCCGCATAGAGCTGCTTACCTGAAGGCGCTTCCCATGAAGAATAAAGGCCCGCATCCCAAAAAGGATTTTTTACTGTTCCGGAAAATTTTACCGAGTACTCGGCAACCCCATATTGCTCAACCTTATCCGCAGACAGAACCAATTCAACAGTTTCCGCTGCAAAACCAAGCGCGCAAAAAACAAATAGTATAACTGTAAGAAATATCTTTCGCATATCCCCCCCCTTCTTGAACTTTTGCGGCATTTATTATTGCTGTGCTTCGTATTTCTTTTTATGTTTTTTGAGATATCCTGCCATTTATGCCGGATTAAACCTCTGGCCTACTGCTTTTTCCCAAAACAAATCAGACTGCCGTTCTGCAGGGTAATATAAGCGTTCCCGGCGTATGAGGCTAGTCCATTAAAGACCGGCGGGGACTCCAGGTCGTATTTGGCGGTATTCTTCCCGTCAGCAGCGGAAACCAGCCATAAAAACCCGGATATTTCGTCTTTTGCGTCTACAGCGGCTTTGCTCCCGGCAAGCAGAAGCCTATCACCTGCAAGAATCATCGCTTCAGCCTGCTGGTTAGCCGGAATTATTGTTTCCCACTCGCATTCGCCCGCGGAAATCTTATTTCCTTTTCTATTTTTTGTTTTGCTCATAGCGTAGAGGGAGGATTTCTTTTCGGACTGCTTTTCATATGCATAATAATTTTCATTATCTGCCGTGATGAGATGCGCCATAAAATTTCCGGCCGCGTCAAGGACGATTCCCGACCGCCGGTCTCCAAGCCTGGTCCAGCTTCCTTCGAGCAAACCGTCAAGGCCGGCGTTGCTTGTCCACTTCACAACATTGCCGTAATCAGAGTTCTCGGGATCAAAGTACATGTCAAGCAGGCGAAATTCTTTCTTATTCACCACCAGAAGGTCGTTAAGTTTTTTAAGGCCGGGTTCTATCAATTGCGCTGATATTTTTTTGCCTGTCTCGGGGTCCAGCCCGGCAACAAGCAGGCCGCCGTCGTATTCTGTTCCGCGTCCCGCTGTGGCGTAAATAATCCCGTTATACGCCAGCACCGATCCTATTGCCGGCCAGACAGACTCCAGCTGTCCAAAAGCAACAATCTTTCTTTCTTTCGGCGCAACTGCTGTTTTCCAGGCAAGATCTCCCGACTTTGCATTTAAAGCGTAAACTTTTCCGTCACGACAGCCAAAATAGCAAAGCCCGTTATATATAGAAGGCGGTGTATCCACTCTGCCCGCCGCAAGAAATTTCCAGACGAGCTTTCCGCTCTTTGCATCCACAGCCAGGACCTGCCCCAAATCTGTCAGCGAGACATATACCAGTCCTCCTGAAACAACAGGAGCGCTCAAAGACGAAACCATCCTTGCGCTCCAGATATCATCAAGTTTCGGGGCTCTCGGGTTGACAAGCGCGGTTTTCCAGATTATTTCAGGATTCTTTGCGATTCCTTCCTTGGAGCTCATTTTCCTCTGAGCGTCTTTTCCGTAAATAGGCCAGTCTTCTTCCGTAGTTTCGTTCTTCTTAGAGGAGCCAAAAGCCGGACCTTTTTCCACGGGTTTTTCTTCTTCAAAATCCTTTTTACCGGGAATATTATCATTGGTGCTCATCGCTACTATTCCCGGCAGCTGCCCCGGAGCGCAACGGCACCAGTTCTGCCCGCAATAAAGAGTGCCGTACGAGACCGTATAGCCCTGAATGCAGGCACCCCTGCTGCCCATCGGAAAAGATTCAGCCGTCTTCCAATCCTCTGAAAGTTTTGATATATTCGCAAACCTGCTGTTAAGC
Organism: Candidatus Firestoneibacteriota bacterium; assembly: GCA_037141215.1. GTDB lineage: Bacteria > Oederibacteriota > D2-FULL-39-29 > D2-FULL-39-29 > CAIOVX01 > JBAXDA01. The sequence continues at coordinate 2,036 of JBAXDA010000016.1, forward strand.
ATATAGCCGTTGGCAAAATTTGACGGACAGCAGAGCCCTACCCTCACATCTACCGGAAATTTTCCTTTTTTTACGCCTGTCTTAATGTCATAAGCCGCGGTCCTGTGAAGCAGGGAACCGTTCACAATAAGCGTGTGATAGGCGACTTTTGCGTCCTGCGGCACATTGTGATCCAGAATTATGTCGTAAAGTTTTTTGCCGTCCAGAGCGGAGAGCGCCGTTAATGCCCACGCTTCCGTTCTCGTAATTATTAACACGCCGTCGGAGGAATTATTCAGGAAGAGGTCCGGGTCCTCGGATATATCCTTGTGCTTTACTGCCCATCTCTCTTTGCCGGTTTTAATATCCAGCGCAATAACCTGTTGTTCTTTGGGGGGCCTCCCGCCTGACTGTTTCATCACATAAAGATTCCCGTCGGAGGCCATAATAGTCTGCGAAGGGTAAGGCACGCTCCAGATTTTTTTGCCGCCTGCCGTATCCAGCGCGAGCACTTCGCCTTTTTCGTTTTTTGCAATCCAGGGAGACCAGAGGCCTCCGCCATACCTGGCTTCAAGAGCCTTCTCCTCCCAGCACGAGGCCACCAGAATATTATCCACCAGAGCAAGGTAGACCGCCGTAGTGCTGAGCGGGTATTCCCAGAGAGTTTTTCCGCTGTTAATATCAAGCGCGAGAAGTTTGCCGGGTTTATAAACATAAATCTTTTTCCCGTCAGTAACCAGGGGCGGATTATTGTAATCACTTAAAGCATCGCCGGTATCAGTGGTGCCGCAATTCAATTTCCACTGCGGGAGGCCGTTAAAAGCGTCTCTGGAGGAAAGATATTGTTCCATCTTAAAAGGCTTGAAAGGATAGCCTATAGTGTTTTCTTTTTCGTTCGCACTCAAAGCAATGAAGCTGCCTGCGGAGATAACGAAACCCCTGCAAGCCGCCCACTTCAGTCCCACAGGAAGCCCGTCCTGCCACTTAACGCCGAAAGGCGCTTTCAGAGCCTTGTCCTTAGAAACCCTGTTCCTGTTCGCCCCGTAGGCGGGTTGTTTCCAGTCATCATAAGTATCAGGCCAGAGCTTAGCTTCTTTTTCCCACACCCCGTTCTTTTTAATCAGGAGCAGTCCGCCGGGGCGCAGCACTCTAAGAGCCTCTGCGCGGGTAAGCCCCAGTTTTGAAACTTTCTCAAAATCTTCAATTACCACAAAATTGGCAATTTCAGAAACATAGGGAAGTTCTTTGAAGCCGTATTTCTCCGCCATGACCTGTCCCGAAAGGCCGGAGTCAAGCAGAAGTTTGCGTGCCTGCTCAAGCGATATCTCGTCATAGGGAATGGCGTTGACAAGTATCCTTCTGTCCTCCGCTATATCCGTGATGAGGTTCTCCGTACCGTTTCCGAAACCCAGCACCAGGCAGAGCGCAGTGTTGATCCCCGTGCTTTCTATTATGTTCCTGATTTTAGCGGCATCCGGGTTTTTTGTACCCGTAAACCCCATCACTGGAAGGAACGACAGGAAAAAAACAAGGTATAACTTTAAACTGTGCATGGTTTATTCTCCTCGCATTTATGCTGTAATGTCAATTATAACTCCGGCGGTTATAACTCCGCAGAAAGTCATTAGCCTTTTCAATTGTTTTCCTTCCTGTCCTGCTAATATTCAATTGTTAGGAGGAACAAATTGCCGTCTTTTGCATCGACACAGACTGCCTTTTTCCCGTCCGCGGTAAAAGAAACTGCCGCAGCTTTCAGGTCTTTTTTCTGAAGGATTTCTTTTTTTCCGGTTTCAATATCATAGATAAAAATGGCGCCTTCCGTCCCTTTTTCGACTCCAACTATCCTTTTGCTGTCGGAGGACCAGGAAGCTAAAACTGATTCCGGAAGATTCTTGACCGCGGTTTTTTCCGCCGGGTTAACCAGCTCTGCTCCGGTATAGATGTATTTTCCGTCAGGCGACCAGGAAGGGTTTCCTCCTTTCAAGTCCCCGCAAACAAGCTTTTTCTTGCCTGTTTCAAGGTTTACGCTATACAGGGTATGAAGTTCTTTCATAAGATCCCTCATAAATACCAGCCCGCCACCTTTGGGCGAAACAGCCATATTGCCGTAATTTCGCCTGTCCATTATCATTTCGGTTATCTTATCCCAGCCTTTTGCGGAAAGCGCATACTGCCTGAGCTGTGATTCGGTAGTGCCGTGGTTTTGCCGCCAATAGAAATGATAAATATTATCATTATCAGCGGAAAAGCAGGGTCCAAACACGCGCGTAAGAACCTGCATATTGCCGGTGCCGGCGTTTATTTCCTCCAGAAAATAGGCCTTCTCCGAAACAAGGTCAAAGAGCAAAAGAGATTGATCTCCGGTACATTCTGAAATAATTTTGTTGCCGTCAAAGGACCAGGAAGGCTTTGTTATGTCGTTATAGCCGTCTTTTAAAGCTTTCCTGTTCCTGCCGGAAGCGTCAAAAAGCACAAGTCCCGTTTTGCTTTGCAAGGCAAAGAATTTCGTGCCGTCAGGAGACCATACCGCGCAGGTATAATTTCCGTCTTCCGTTAGTTTTTCCGCGCTTTTTATATTTGCCGCCTGCGCGGAGGAGCGGATACAAAACAGAAGAAACAGGACAAACAAGAACTTTGCTTTCATCTTTTCCTCCGGAAGAAGGCAGCGCTTTGGGCAGCGTTTAACCTTCTCTGCTCAGTAAAGCTTGAGCAGGACTTTCATTATCACATCAACTATCAGCCCGAGCAGGTACAGCATGCCGAATTTTCTGTTGAAGACGAAAGCCTGGGCGACGAAGTACAGAGGCCAGGTCGCCTTGGGATAATTTTTAGGTTCGCTCTTTGGCCTTGGCTTTCCAAAAACTTGCAAGACGCCACGGAACACATTCAGGGAAAGGAATACCAGCAGGAGAGGGTAAAACCCCCGGACTAAAGCGAAATAGGCCGCGAGAAAATACATTCCGAGCATAAGGGCGATTACGGTGATTCGCGAAAGTTTCTCCCCCAATAGAACGGGAAGCGTATAGATCTTTTTTTTTCTGTCCTCTGCCAGTTTGTCTATGTGTTTTCCGAAGATTACCGTGGTCACACCGAGAGCATAGGGCAGGCTGACCAGACAGGCGGAACTGCTCCAGACACCGGAAGAAATGAAATAACTGCCTCCTATCATTAACGGACCCCAGACCAGGACAACTGCCAGCTCTCCGAGTCCAAAATATTTAAGAGGCCAGGTATAGAAAAGCAGAAAAAAGGAGCCTGCCAGCATCAGGTAAAAAGCTATAATCCCCCTTGCGTAAACAAGATAAGCGCCTGCAAGGAACGCTATCGAACCGGTAAAAAAAATATAAAGCAGGACCTCAAAACGCGTCATCAGTTTGTGTTCCAGCGGCTGGGGGCCGTACTTTGCCCTGTAATAATTGCCCTTATCCGTACCTTTAAAATGATCGACAAGGTCGTTCAGCAGATTATTTGTCGCGTGCGCCATTACCAGCCCAAGAGCGCAGATAAGCCAGAGATATAAATTGAACTTTCCATTTCGGTAAGCAAGTATGCCGCCGATGGCAGCCGAGAGAAAGGTCATTATAAGGACCGCAGCACGCGTTGATATGAGCCACTTTGAGATCACATCAAGCTTAGTCCAGGCTTTCTTATCAAGCCGGGGTATGGCCGTTAAGGCCTTTCCCCACATTTTTGTATCCATTATTTACTACTCCTTTTATTAAGTTTCAATTCAACAAGCACAGGGCGAAGCCTAATAGCCCTCGATTTCACGCTTGGCCGCAATATAGCAGAAAATATCCTTCATATTTACCGCGCCTTTGAGCCAACCGTCCTCAACAACCAGCAGGCGGCCGTCTTCTTTCCTTCCCATTCTTCTTACCGCGTCCAGCGCTTCCGCTCCGGACTGTATGGTGTTTACCGGAGAGCAGGATTTTTTTATCTCGTTTACGGAGGTGAAGGCCCGTTTTTCAGTCTGTATCTTTCTCACGCTCTCCAGGTCCACGCAGCCGCAGAGCTTTCCGTTCTCAATGACGGGAAATAATTTGTAAAATTGGCGGTATACAAACTTTTCAAGGAACTCCTGGAGCGTGGCGCCGGAAGGAACTCCTTCCTCTTCCCGCAGAAAAAACGAAACTTTCAGTCCCGTGAGCGCTTCTTTAATTACAAGGTTTTCATAAGAGGCTTTTGCAACTCTAGTCAAGAACCAGCCTGCCGCGAGAATCCAGATACCGGCAAAGAATTCCAGGCTGAAAAACAGAAAAGCGCCAAAAAGGATTAGCGCCCAGCCGAACGCATACCCTATGCGGGAAGCAATCCTGGTAGCCCAAAAGATATCACCCTTCATTTTCCAGAGCCCCGCCCTAAGCAGGCGTCCGCCGTCAAGCGGAAACGCCGGTATCAAATTAAAGATGCAGAGCACCAGATTAAGGTCCCTCAGGTATTCCGCGACTCCCGTTAACGGAACAGGCATAAAACGGCCCAAAATAATTATAAAAACCGCAAAGAACGCCGCCAGGAACGCGCTTGCCGCGGGTCCCATAAGCCCCATAACAAATTCGGCCTTTGGCGTTTTTGGTTCTTCGGACATCTCCGCGACTCCTCCAAAGATAAATAATGTTATCCCGCTCATATCCACGCCGTATTTCCTCGCGAAAAGCGAATGAGAGAGTTCATGAAAAACCAGGGAGAAGAATAAACCCGCCGCGCCGGCCAGCCCCATAAGCAGGTAAGTCCAGCCGGAAAGGTCCGGACAGGAACTCGGGAAAAATCCCTGAGAGAGAGTCCAGACCACAACCGCTCCGAGAATCAACCAGGACCAGTCAATATAAACACTGAAACCCAGAAGCTCAAATATTTTGAGTCTTTTCTTAAACATGGCATCCTCTCTTTAAAAGCCGAAAATTATACCTACGCCAAGGTGAGGCGGAATAAATCAAAGTCCCAGGAGTTTTTTCGCATTCTTATAATATATTTTTTCCAATACTTCTTTGTCCGCAACCGCTCTTTCCAGCATTTCCCTGATCATAGGGGCTGTCTGCCAGGGGAAATCAGTGCCAAAAAGTATCCTGTCCTCTCCGTGCGACTTTATCAGGGCTCTGCACATTTCCTCAGGCAGCTCCGCGGTATAAGCGGTGTCAAAATAAGCCGGGGTGCCGGCAAGGTGCTTAAGCACTTCGTCCCACATTCTGTAGGACCCGAAATGAGCAAGTATGGTTTTAAGACCGGGAAGGGTCACGATTTTTTTTAGCCGCTCAGGCGTAGCCCGGACCAGGGTCTCATAGGCAAAATCTACGCCCGCGTGAAAAAGGATAATGAGGTTGTGTTTAAGGCACGCCTCGTAGATGGGCCAGGCCCGGTCTTCGTCGGGATTAAAATTCTGGTACTCGGAATGAAGTTTTATACCTTTAATGCCATTCGCCGACAGGAAGGCGATTTCTTCCTCCACATTCCCGATCTCCGCGAAATCCGGGTGCATCCCCCCAAAGCAGATAATATCTCTGCCGGTCTTATTGAACTCTATCATTTTTCTGTTGATGCCTCTGACCTGCTCTTTTTTGGTAGCCACCGGCGCGTTTATTGAAAGCGTCACGCCATCCCTTTTCATGCTCTCCCTCAGAGAAGCGGCAGTTCCCGCGCCATAAGCCTTTATCTTTGCTTCTTTTTCAAGAAATTCTATGGAGTTTTTCGCAATATTATCCGGGAAAAAGTGAGCATGCACATCAATAAGCTCCATTAAGCCTCCAGAATTATACTATCTGCCCGCGACCCTGTAGGTTTTTGCAAGGTCTTCCAGCAAAACAGCATTCTTAACGGAGTCCATTGCCGACCCGCCAAAAGCAAAGATGCCGTGCTTGCGCAGTATTACCGCCTTTTCTTTCCCTGTTTTCATTGCCGCGACAAGAGCTCTTCCAATGCCGTTTTTATCGGAAGCATCATATTTTTTTGTTACCGGAATATCTCCACCAAGGTTTCCGGTCTGCGGAATAAGCTTCGCTCTGATAGACTGCCCCTGGAGCGCATAACTTGAAGCATAGGTAGAATGTGTATGGGTAATGCCGAAGATATCCGCTCTCTTTTTATAAACATAACAATGCGCAAAAATATAGCCGCAGGGCTCGTGTTTTCCTTCAACGACCTCGCCGTTCAGGTCGGTTACCACCATATCGGCGGTAGTAAGGTCTTCAAAATCCACTCCTTCGGGCTTTATTACCACATACTCCCTATCCTTATCCCTTCCGCTTACATTCCCTATCTGCCAGGATACAAGGCGCCGCCGAAGCAGTTCTTTGTTCGCAGCGCAAACTTTTTCTTTAAGTTCTTCCAGCATTTTAGCCCCTCCACAGTTGCTTTTACTATTTATTCTGTTTTCTTCTCAATCCGTCCCGGTTCATTTTACGCAAGCGGCTTTTCGGACTTTATTTTTCCCGCCGCGAGAAGCCATTTCAGCGCTTCATAAACCGCTTCAAGAGAAGTGTATTTCGGTTTGTAATTAATCTTCTTTTTTGCTTTTTCAATAGAAGCATTGGGGCTGTGCGCGAGATGGTCATAGGTTGCCCCTGCTTCCTCTTGTGTCACGGTTTTTTTCCATTCCTCAAAGGGGAGGAATTTCAGTTTTGCCTCTTTGCCAAACCAGGAAGCAGCCGCTTCGGCAAATCCCCTAAGGGTCAGCGCTCCGGTTGAAACTATATGAAAACTTTCCCCTGCGGCTGAAGACTTGTTTATGAGCGCGTTCACAAAACCCTGCGCGACATCGTCCGCATGTACATGATGCAGTGTTTCCATGCCGAAATTTGGCAGGCAGAGTTCTCTGCCCGAGGCCAATTTTTCAAAAACATCCGGATTTAAATGCCCTGCGGGATTTATAGGCAGCCAGCCCGGCCCGGTAATGTGTCCGGGATGCAAGATAGTGACGGGAAATTTATTCGTCCTGAATTCGTTAAACAGGTATTCTTCAATAGCCAGTTTTGCCCTGCCATATTCACAGAGCGGATGCCGGGGCTGTTCTTCCACCGCGGGAACTACCGTACTGTACCCGTGCGTCCAGAGAGAGCCGCAATGCAGAAAATGGCCGAGATTCCCGCGGAGAGGTTCAGTTAATTGACGGCAGCTTTCAACGGTAAAACAGAGGAGGTCAATAACGGCCTCGGGTTTGGTCAGGCTTACTTTCTTGCCGAAGGAACCTATTTTTTCTTCTGCTTCCCGGTCCAGGTTAATTCTCTGTACGGAATCCCAGGCTGTGTGAGGTCTGTAAGGCTTCCTTTTGCCACGGGAAATAACCGTAACCTCGTGCCCGAGTTCAACAAGCCTCGGGGTAAGATAGGTCCCTATATGTCCAGTGCCGCCGATAACAGTTATTTTCATGCGATTATTATAGCAGAAAAGCGGAGAACAAAAAAGGGAGAGAAAGATTACACGGATTACGAAAAGAAATTACTCAGATTAAAGCCACCCAAAGGCCCTAATCTGCGTAATCCCATTTAACTAATCTGTTTAATCCTTGTCTATAGTTTGAATTTAACAGAGAACCTCTGATTGTTCCCGAGATCCCCGAACATTATCATTGCGTAATCCAGGCAGAAACCGCCCAGGCTGACTCCGGCCCCCGCGCATAATCCGCCGGCCGTAGTATTTGTATTATACCCCCCGCGCAGAGCCACTGAAGCGCCTCCGAGGTTAAGCAGATATTCTCCTCCCGCTGACCAGCCAAACGCCGCGTCTGAGGGTGAAGAGATATCGGCAGAAAGCGCCACGCCGGCAACCCTGAACAAAATACCGGCCTTGATATTCATAGGAAGGCTCTCTTCAAGCAAAGAATATTTAAGTTTCGTGCCCAGGTTCAAGACAGCGGCCGCCAGAGAGAAGTCGTGTGAGAACTCATATTTAAGGCCCAGGTCCGCCGCAAAAGCCGAACCCGTCGAATTGTCAATGGTACCGGAGATGTATTTTAGACTTATCCCCACCGGAAGGTTCTCTCCGAATTTTGTTGAGTAGCAGACGGCGGCAGAGAGATCGCTTGCCGTAAAAGTCCCTACCGCAAGCCCGGTATTATCAATCTTCTCCATCGTCCCCGCCGAGAAATAATTAACAAGCACTCCCAAAGCGCTTTTTTCTCCCAGAGGCATTGCAAAACCTGCGCTTGTATGCGCAGTTTCAACCGCCCAGAGGGTATGGGAGAAGGCGGCTTCACCTTCCTTTATCCCCGCGACTCCTGCGGGATTCCAGTAAACCGCTTCTACCCCGCTTGCCGCAGCCGTCATTGCATCTCCCAGCGCCGCGGCTTTCGCTCCGACCCCGAGCTTTAAAAATCCTCCTGCGGCGGAACCCGCTCCCCCCGCGTAAGCACAGGAGACAAGCAGGGAAAATATTATCACCGTTAATAGTTTTGTGTTTTTCATTTTACCTCACCACGGCAAATTTGCCGGTTTTTTTATTTCCATTGGGATCCGAAATGAAATACAGATAGACTCCGCTCGCGAGTTTTTCTCCGGAGGTATTAGACGCATCCCAGGCATAAACGCCGTCATTGTCTTTTTCTTCAAGTTCCCTGACCAGCGCGCCTGCAAGCGTAAATATTTTTATTTTCGCGGAAGCCGTGAGCCCGGAAAAAGTTATTCCCGTGGAATCAAACCCTCCCCCGCTTCCGGAACGGTAAGGATTAGGGTAGACCAGAACTTTTTCTAGCGTTGCCGCAGGCGAAAGCTGAAGTATTGCGTATTTTGAGAAATGCGTCGTCAGGGCAACCAGCAAATTATTATTCGCATCCCGCGTAGTCGTAAGAATAACCCAGCGCAGAAGCGTTTCATCATACCAGCCGATTACAAGTTTGCCTTCATCAAATCCTACCATATCCGCGTCGCTATATTTAAAAGTGAGAGTCAGAACCTTAGAGGCAGTAGCGGTATCCCCTGTAAGAGTTATCTCCACTCCCACTGAAGTCTCGGAAACGTTTAATTGTCCCGTGTCGGGAACAGTAGGGAGCTGGCTGGCCGTAATTGTTACGGTCTGAGAGAAGGCGCCGGCAGGAACATCCACCTTAAGTTCCCCTTTAGGCAGGAGAAAAGAAATATCATTATCTTTTGTTGCATCAACAGGATAGCCCTTGTTGCCTATGAAATCCCTGCCGGATATATCCGTAGTCAAATTCGTTACTGAGGTATTCACGGGCACAAACATATATCCTTCCCTGGCGGGTGTTATGACATAATCGCCGCCGTTAAGCAGTCCCGTAAAGGCATAAGCGCCGCCGGTTGCCGTAGTTGTGCTGGTACCTGTCTGCGCCGCGGACCCCGTAAGGGTCAAGGTAACGCCTGTTATGCCCGTGCCGGAAGTGTCCTTAACAGTGCCGGAGATGCTCTTTAAAGGCAGTTGAGTTATGGAGAAATCCAGCGTGGAAGTATTCACGGAATAAGTTCCGCTGTAGGACACCGGTGAAAAACTATATCCCAACTTGCCGGGTGTTACCGTGTAGGCAAGTCCAGCGGGGCAGTTGGTAGAGTAGGCTCCGTTACTGTCTGCCGCAACAGCCACGCTTGTCCCGCCAGCCGATAAGATAACTGCTGCGCCGCTCTTTCCCGCGCCGCTTATTGTCCCTGAAAGGGAAATAAATTTTGTAAAGTCATTTCCGGTGACATCTCCGCCGAGCGAAACGCAGGTGATGACCGTCGGATTGTAAGTTCCGGTGCTGTCCACCGGCGTTATGGTATAGGTCTGCCCAAAGGCAAGCATCTCAAATCGGTAGTTGCCGCCGGAATCCGACTGCAGGTTTGTAACATTTGTTCCGTCTGAAAGAACAACGGTAATGCCGGACACACCGGTACCGGTTCCGTCCTTTACTTTTCCTGAGACAACCGGCAGCTGCGCTATGGAGAAATTTAAGGTAGCCGTATTAACGGAATATGTTCCGCCCAGAGAAGCAGGGAAGAATACATAGCCGGTTTTTTCCGGAGTAATTGTATATCCGCGCCCTGCGGGAACGACCGTGCTGTATGCTCCATTGCTGTCGGCGGAAACAGTCGCGGTTGTTCCGCCCGTAAACACCAATGAAACTCCGCTCTTTCCTGCGCCTGTTATTGACCCGGACAAGGATATTGATTTTGCGAAATCCGCTCCGCTGACGCTTGTTGCAAGCGAAGTA
>JBAXDA010000017.1:0-12034 GCA_037141215.1 Candidatus Firestoneibacteriota bacterium
CCCCTTCTCCGGTTCTCTGTTTCAAAGGAGTCTCAGATTATGAGCCGGGCAGAGAGAATCAGGAATACGGGGAGTGGCCGCTGACACCGGAAATGCTTGATAAATGGATAAAAACAGAGCCTTCCGCCTATTGTGGAAATAATAAGAATTTCAGGTGGTTTAGAATAATAGAAAAACCCAGGGAAGAAGTTATGGTTGTAAAAAGGGATAATTTCGGCTATATTAAAGAAATAAAAGCCGGAGGAAAGCTGATTACCGGGGACAGGGTGCGGGGAGTTTTTCCGGGTTTAAGGTCCAATCTGATAAAAATTGAAGGCGGTTTTCTTTACGGAGCCGGTTGGGGGCACGGGGTCGGTATGTGCCAGGGGGGGGCCGTTGGTATGGCCCGCAAGGGCTTTAATTACAAGGATATCATTGGCCGTTATTTCAGCTCTTCGGAAGTAAGGAAGAGTTACTGAACCTGGGTTGATAACGCCGACGAAAAGAATAGATGACCAGGATAGGCCGGTATGTTCTATCAGTGTAAATAAAACTCAATAGATTATAAAATATGTTTTGGAGGGACAACCAATGTTCTTCTTTCTCCGCCTGCTTCTGGCGCATCTGCTCGGGGATTTTCTATTCCAGACAAACGGTATATTTAAATTAAAAGTAAAGTATAACTGGGGAGTGCTTCTGCACGGGAGCATTGTGGGCCTTGTTGCGGGTATCTTTTCTCTGCCTTATCTTCAGCATCCCATTGTGGTCTCTTTCCTTGTAATATCCTGGGTTTTCCATATTTTTCAGGACAAGGCAAAGATTATAATAAATCTTCAGGTTGAAAGGAATAATCTTTGGACCTTTCTTTCTGACCAGCTCCTGCATATCGGGGTTTATGCTCTGATAGCTTTCAGCACAGTTCCCGGCGTTTTTCCTGTCTTTACTGAAGTGCTGGATCCGATTTACAAAAGCGACAAGATAATTATTTTTGCCATCTGGATTCTGGTGCTTACCTATTGCATGTTCGTTCTGCAGGAATATATCAAAAAGATAGTAAAAGGGGACAAAAAAGAAGGCGTCGCATTCCCCGGACTTGGCCTGAAGTATTACGGTATTGCAACAAGGACAGTTATCGGTGTCAGCATCTGGGCCGGAGGAAGTATTGATCCCCTGTGGTATGTTCTCTCGGCGGGAGGAGCAGCACTGGGCTTTTATATGGTGAAAATAGGCAGGGTCAAGAAACTCGATTATCAGATAAGCACAATAGCAGCAGTTGTTATAGGGTTCCTGATGCAGTTGACGGTTAAATAAAGCAAAATAGGAACCGAAAAAAAGGCGTCGGAAATTGAGCGGCGCCGTCTTAGTTTAGGGAGTAAAAGAATGAACAAAGAGAGCCTTAAGTTACTGAAAGAACTTACCGAGGCAAGCGGAGTTTCGGGTTATGAAACAGAGGTAAAAGAACTTCTCAAAGAGCAGCTTAAAGGGTTTGCGAAAACAGAATATGACAGGCTGGGCAGCGTTATTTTCAGGAAAGAAGGCAGTTCCGAAACACCAAAAGTAATGATACCCGGACATATGGATGAAGTGGGTTTTATGGTTAAATACATAACCCCGGACGGTTTTATTAAGTTCCTTCCCCTGGGCGGGCTTTATGACGGAGTGCTTTTGTCCCAGAGGGTCACGGTAAAATCTTCCAAGGGAGATGTTACCGGGGTTATAGGCTGCATGCCCCCGCACATTATGTCGGCTGAAGAACTCAAGAAAATGGTCGGCATTAAGGATATGTTTATTGATGTCGGCGCCTCTTCAAAAAATGAAGTAGAGGAGGAGTTCGGAATAAACCCGGGTGATCCGATAATTCCGGTCAGCAAGTTTGAGGTGCTGAGGAACGGCAAGGCTATCCTTGCAAAAGCGCTGGACAATCGGGCAGGCTGCGCCCTTTTTGTGGATACCCTTAAAGCTTTAAAGAAGGTTAAACATCCGAATACGGTCTACGGGGTGGGGACCGTGCAGGAGGAAGTCGGGCTTCGCGGCGCAAAGACTTCCGCTAATGTAGTAAATCCGGATGTCTGCCTTGTAGCGGAGATTGGTATTGCGGCTGATGTCCCCGGGGTTTCCGAGGAAAATGCCATAGGCAAGCTCGGAAAAGGGCCATATATTAAGATTCTAGATGCGGGAATGATTCCCAACCTAAAACTCCGAGATCTGGCTATTGCCACGGCAAAGAAACAAAAAATCCCTTTTCAGTTCGCCACGCTTAGCAGAGGACGGACGGACGGAGGAATGATACATTTTCATGCGGACGGAGTTCCTTCTCTTGTGATAGGTATTCCGACCCGGTATGTGCATAGCCATGTCTCAGTGATGCACACCGAAGATTATGATAATGCTCTGAAATTAATGGTTGAACTTGTGAAGGTGCTTGACAAGAAGACAGTTGCTGCGCTAATCTAACAGGTTTTCTTTTCGTAAAAGAACATCCTGTCTAAGGCCAAAACCCCTTTAGATTCCTGCCAAATTGAAGATTTCTTTCCTTGATTATTGCCCCTAAATCGGTTAAAATTAAAAGGCACATTATGTCCAAAATGCGTTGAAAATAATGCGAAAACGGGGATTCCGTCATGTGTTGTCCTTCTTATTGTTTTTGAGCTATGTTATGTTAATCTGCGGGTTTAATAGCGGCAAATTACAAGGAGTTTATGCATAAGTTCAAAGTTAAATTTCAGCCTGAGGGAAAAACGGTTCATGTCTCTCCCGGGATTACACTGGCAGCCGCGGCTGTTGAAGCAGGCGTGTCGCTAGATGTGCCCTGCGGTGTTCTGGGAAAATGCGGCAAATGTAGAGTGGAAGTTTCCGAAGGAGCGAATGAGCCGGATTATATAGAAAAAGAAAAACTTTCCGAAGAAGAAATTAACCGGGGAGTACGGCTGGCCTGCAGAGCAAAAGTTTTTGCGGATGCCGTGGTTACGGTGCCGAGGACCAGCAAGCTGCAGACACAAAAGATACTTGAAGTCGGAGTGCAGACACAGGCCTATCTAAACCCCTGCGCGGTTAAATACACTTTGAAAGGGGCCGGCGCGGAACTTCCGGGGACCCTGCTTGCGCAGATCAAAGAACATTATAAAGCGGAGCTAAAAGACCTTACGGTAAAATACGGAGGGTCGGCAACAGTTACGGCTTGCAGCGGAGAACTTGTATCTGTTGAAAAGGGAGATACGGCAAAAGTTCTTTACGGCATGGCGTTTGATGTGGGTACAACGACGGTTGTGGGAACCCTTGTTGATCTTAAGACAGGGTTGGTTAAGGCGACGGCCGCCGATATGAACGCGCAGATAGTTTACGGCGATGATGTAATCTCCAGGCTGAATTTCTGCATCACAAATAAGAACGGGCTCCAGATCCTGAACGCGAAGATACTGGGAGTTCTGAATAAAATAATAGCTGAAGCCTGTGAAGAGGCGGAGGTGAAGCCGGAAAATATTTATGACGCTGTCATCTGCGGCAATACCGCGATGGAGCATCTGCTGCTCAAAGTGGATCCCGCGAGCCTTGCGGTCTATCCCTTTGACACAAAACTTACTTCTGACCTTGTAAAAATTAGGGCAGTTGAGTTCGGGATAAATATTAACGAACGGGCTTTTGTTAAAGTGTTTCCGGTGATCGGGGGTTGGGTCGGCGGAGATACCGTCGGCGTGGTGCTTGCGGTGGAACAGCACAAGAGCAGCAAACTCAGGCTTTCCATTGATATCGGAACGAACGGCGAAATAGTCCTGGGGAATAAAGACTCAATGCTCTCCGCTTCCTGCGCCGCAGGGCCGGCCTTTGAAGGCGCGCACATAAAACACGGCATGAGAGCCTCTTCAGGATCAATAGAAAAAATAGACTTTGACGGCAAGGAAATAATCTGCAAGACCATTTATAACGCTCCGCCAAGGGGTTTCTGCGGCAGCGGTCTGATAGATGCTATGGCTCTGCTTGTTGAAGAAGGTATCGTGGATGAAACCGGAAGAATAAAGGATAAAAGCGAGCTCAGGGAAGAAAACAAACCGGAAACACTCGTTGAAAAGTTAATTGAGCTGGAGAATGGGAACGAGTTTGTCTTTGTGGAAACCGCCGGAAAGAATATAACCCTTAGCCAGAGGGATGTGCGGGAAATACAGCTCGCGAAAGGCGCTATGCTCGCAGGGATACGTATTCTTATGAAGCAACTGAAAGTTAAGGTTGAAGATCTTCACGAGGTTTTGATAGCAGGCGCTTTCGGGAACTATATCAGGGCGGAAAAGGCGCTCTCGATAGGCCTGATACCGGCGATTGATATTAAGAAAATAAAATTCTGCGGCAATGCCGCCGAAGAAGGGGCCAGGAAAGCCCTGGTCTCGCAGGATTTTCTCAAAGAGGCCGAAGAAATAGCAAAAAAAGTCAGGCATATAGACCTCTCGGCAGATCCGGGCTTTCAGGATGAGTTCGCCGGGGCAATGATGTTTGAATATAAGAAAAGTTCATAAGGTTTGTAACGTTCTTAATGTTTTTAACGAAAAAGAAGGGTGGGGATTGGATGCCTAATTTGAAAAAAACATTGTTCGCCGCGATAACAGCTCTTGCTGTCTGCCTGCTCATTTGTGGCGTGGCAGGCGCAGCTTCCGCGACGGAGAATTTAATGCAGGCGGGTGAAAACGCCGTCTCCGGAACAACTCTGGAGAACGGAATTACTTTGATAGTAAAAGAAAATCATAACGGTATTGCCGCGTTTCAAATCTGGTTTAGGACGGGCGCAAGGGATGAGGACGCATCAAATGCCGGAATTTCTCATTTTATTGAACACCTGATTTTCAAAGGTTCCGAGAAGTTAAAAGTGAATGAGCTCTCGACCGTAATAGAAGGCAAGGGCGGGGTTTTGAACGGCGGTACTTCAAAAGATTACACGAATTACCATTTTGTTATAGCGAAAGAGTATTTCGAACAGGCGCTGGACAGTATGATGGACTGCGTGATGAACCCGGTCTTTGATCCCGCAGAGATAGAAAAAGAGCGCAAAGTAGTTACTGAAGAGATTGTACGCAACCTGGATAATCCGGGCTGGGTAATTTACGACAGAGTCTTCGCGCTTTCCTATGATAAACACCCTTATGGCCGGACTGTTATCGGAACGAAAGAAATAATAGAAAAGGTAACGAGGGAAGAACTGGTTAGCTACTACCGCGCCAGATATATTCCGGAACGAATGTTTATTGTGGCCGTGGGCGATTTTGATAAGGCAAAGCTTATACTAAAGCTTAAAAAACATCTCCCTGCTGCCGTCCTGAAGAAAGAAGCGCGGCAGAAACTGCAGGCGGATTTTAAAGGCGGCAGGCTTGAGGAAGAAACAAATTTTAAGCAGGCTTATGTTGCGGCCGCCTGGCTCGGCCCGGAAGCCGCCAATAATGATAATTATGCCGTCGATGTTCTGGTCACTGCGCTGGGCAGCGGAAGGAGCTCAAGGCTTTACAGAAACATTAAAGAACGCGCTAAACTTGTTTACGGCATAGATGCCGGCTATTCCACTATGAGGGACGAAGGCTTGATCACGATAGGTGCCGAGCTTGACCTCAAAGATGCGCCCGCTTTTGAAAAAAAACTTGAAGAAGAACTTAAGGATATTAGAGAGAACGGAATAACTCCGGCAGAGCTGGCAAAAGCCGTTGCCATAATTGAGAACAATTATATCTTCTCACATGAAACAAATGAGGAAATCGCAGGAGCTCTCGGCTATTACGAAGCCGTTTCAAACTACGGGCAGGAACTTGGTTATCTGGAGAACATAAGAAAGGTCAAAACCGAGGACCTAAAAGTCACAGCCTCAAAGTATTTAGGCGGAAAGAGGTCGTGGGTGTTATTGAAACCGAGGCAGAATGAAAACAAGAAATAGCGTTACAGCCGTACTTTTGTGCTTAGCCGCGGCGTCGGGACTCTTTGCTGCTCCGGAAAAGCAGCTGCTGCAGAGCGGAGTTCCGGTGGTATTAAACGCGGACCAAAGCTCCGGGATTATTGCTGTAAGCGTTTTCATAAACGCTGGCTCGGCTTTTGAAACCGAGGCTGATAACGGCATCAGCGGCCTTGCTTTCTCTATGCTTACACGCGGGACAAAGGCCAGGAATGCGGAAAAATTCGCGGAGGAAGCAGAAGCACTCGGCATCGGGCTCTCGGCGTCGGCCGGGGACGATTACTCCACTATTAGCCTGATTTGTACGAAAAAAAATATTACTCAAGGGTTGGAACTGCTTGCGGATGCTCTTCTTAATCCTATCTTTCCGGAAGAGGAGCTCGCTAAAGTAAAACAGGTAACTCTTGCCAGGATAAAGGCGCTTGAGGACGACAGTTTTTCGTTTGCTCTCAAAAATTACAGGAACCTGCTTTTTAAAGGCGACAGCTACAGATTTGACTCGCTTGGAAGCTCTCAGAATGTAAGTAAAATAGCCGCGGCGCAGCTTGCGTCTTACCACGCGGAATATTTTACGGCCGGAAATATTCTTATAAGCGTTTCCGGAGACTTTAACACTAAAACCATGCTTGGAGATCTTAATTCCAGGCTGAAAACAATCAGGGCCGGAAGCAGGGTCGTTTTTCCTTCAAGCGTTTATTCGGGCTTATCTGCGGAAGGAAAGCTAAAAACAGAGAAGAATCAATCCGTGGTGCTGGTAGGTTTCATCTGCCCGAAGGTTGCAGACCGTGATTATGCCGCGCTCAGAGTGTTGAACAGCGCGCTCGGCGGCGGTATGAGTTCGAAACTATTCCGGGACCTGCGAGAGAAGGAAGGTCTTGCTTATTCCATAGGAACCTTCTATCCTTCACGCAGGAAAGCCAGCGGGTTTACTTTTTACGCCGGTACAAGAAAAGAGAACATTGAAAAAGTAAAGCAAGGCATGCTTGAAGCGTCCGTACGGTCCGGCAGCGCGGGTTATTTTACTCGGGAAGAATTTGAGAACGCGCGGAATTATCTCATAGGGCAGTACCGTTTGGACCATCAGAGAAATTCGAAAAAAGCCTGGTATCTTGGCTGGTACGAAACTACGGGTACGGGCTTTGAGTACGACCTAAAGGTGATTGAAGAGCTAAAGGCGGTTCAGCCGGAAGACCTGGCTGCCGCGGGGAAGAAGTATTTCGTAAATCCCGTTGTCTTTGTGCTGGAGAGCAACTGATGACCGGGCAAAACCTGGAACTGCGGATAACACAAAAAATGGTCCTTTCGCAGTCCCTGCTCCAATCTTTAAAAATACTCCAACTCCCGGTTATGGAGTTAAAAGAATATATTGAAGAGGAACTTGAACAGAACCCTATGCTCGAGCTTGCTGAAAAAACAGAGAAGAACGAAAAAGAATCCGAGGCGCCGACCGCGGAGGAATGGAACGAGTATCTGTCCCGGGACGAAGTGAATGCCGGGGAATATGAAAAAAAAGAAGATAGAAGTTATGAGAGCCTTGCCGGAAACAGGTATTCTCTGGAAGAACATCTGGTCTGGCAGCTCCGGCTCTCCGACATAAACCAGGAAGATTACACGCTGGGCGAGAAGCTGATAGGAGAGCTTAATGAGGATGGTTACCTTCGGGCTTCTGCCGATGAACTTGCGGTCAGACTTAACGCTCCGGCGCCTGACATAAAGAGGGTAATTGCTCTGATACAGGCGCTGGAACCTGTCGGGGTTGGGGCTTTTGACCTAAAAGAGTGCCTGCTCATACAGCTCAAGGCAAAAGGGCTAAAAGACAGCATCTCCTGGAAAATAGTAACTGATTGCTGGGGGGAATTTGAGAAAGGCAAGTTCCGGGAGATTGCCGAAAAACTGAAGGCAGAGCAGGCCGAGGTCGGGGAAGCCGTAAGGATAATAAGCAAGTTGGAGCCAAAGCCCGGCAGAGAGATAGAATCGGAAGAGGTGCGCTATATTGTTCCCGATGTTATAATAGAGAAAGACGAGAATTCCGGATACAGGATACTATTAAATAACCAGGGAATGCCCCGTTTGGAGCTTAACAGGGTTTACCAAAAACTACTTAAGTCGGGTTCTCCCGGGGGGAAAGAAAAGAAGTTCCTGGAAGAGAAACTGAAAGCGGCGATTGCCGTCATAAAGGCAATAGAAGAAAGAAAGAAAACTCTTTTTAAAGTGACCCGGGCCATAGTCGGAAGGCAGAGTGAGTTCCTGGAAAAAGGCATTGAACATTTGAAGCCTCTGACCTTGAAGGAGATCTCGGAAGAGATCGGCATGCACGAGTCCACGGTAAGCAGGGTAACGGCGAATAAATACGTACAGGCTCCGGGGGGCATCTTCGCGTTCAGGCATTTCTTCAATGTTAAACTGGACCGTGGCGAGGGTGGTCCGATTTCCTCGGCCTCCGTCAAGGAAATGATAAAAAATATTATAGGGGAGGAAAACAAGCGCACCCCTTTAAGCGACGGAAAGATAGCTGAAATTCTTCAGGGAAAGGGGATAAGCGTTCAGAGGCGTACGGTAGCCAAGTACAGGGAAGAAGTAAAGATACTTACGGCAGCGCAGAGGGGAATCAGAAGGTGATAGTCTTGAGCTTCAGTGCCGCCGCATTAGCGGCGTGCTTAAAATTAAAATCAGCGTAATAAGTTTACAAAGGGAGGAAGGGACAATGAAGATAACAGAATTTTTGGCAAAAGACTGTATCAAGATAGGGTTGAAGTCCAAAACCAAGAAGGATGCGCTGGAGGAGCTTGTAGAGGTCCTCGCGGCTGCCGGAAAGGTCACCGACAAGAAGAAAGTAATGCAGGTCCTTCTTGAAAGGGAAGAGCTCGGTTCTACCGGCATAGGGCAGGGCGTGGCTATTCCGCACGGCAAGACCGATGATGTTGCCAGTCTTGTAGCCGCTTTTGGCCTGACAAAGGAAGGCTGTCAGTTTGACACCCTTGACGGGGATCCCGTTAATATTTTCTTTCTCCTGCTTGCTCCCTACAACGCGAGCGGAATACACCTGAAATCGCTTGCCAAGATTTCGGGCCTGCTTAAGGATAAATACTTCAGAAAAGGGCTTGTGAACTGCGCGACACCTGAAGAAGTCATAAACGTTATCACTGAAGAGGAGAAACTTAAAATATAATGGCGCTCACAATAAAGGATTTTATAGCCGAACAGGGTAAAGCTCTTAAGCTCACGGTCGCGGCCGGCCGGGGGGGGCTTGGGAATGTGGTCGGCGTGACGGATGTGAACAGGTGCGGGCTGGCGCTTACGGGTTATTTTGATTTCTTTCCCTCGGAACGCATACAGGTCTTAGGTAAAACTGAAGTCAACTATCTTGAAAAACTTCCCGCAGCCGAAAGAAGAAAGGTTATTTCCCGCCTTTTTCGCTACAGGATACCGGTTATTTTTATCTGCAGAGGCGTCAAGCTTTATAAAGAAATAGTTGAATACGGAAACAAAAGAAATATTCCCGTGATTCTTACCCCGATGTACACCACCAGATTTATAAGCGAAGCCACTAATTTTCTTGAGGAGAGGCTTGCGGAAAAAATAACCATGCACGGAGTAATGGTGGATATCTACGGCGTCGGGGTGGTAATAACCGGAAAAAGCGGGACCGGGAAAAGCGAGTGCGCCCTGGAACTTATTAAAAGAGGGCACCGCCTTGTTGCCGACGATATCGTGGAAGTGATAAAAACTTCGGAGAACAGGCTTATAGGCTCTCCGCAAAAACTGCTCACCTATTTTCTGGAAGTAAGAGGGCTTGGTATCGTCAATGTCAAGGACCTGTTTGGAGTGGGCGCAACCCGCGATAAGAAGCGGGTGGAAATGGCAGTTCACCTTGAGGAATGGGACAATAAAAAGCATTACGACAGGACGGGGCTGAGCGATAATACCGCGGAAATCCTCGGAGTCAAAATACCAAAAATAATCATACCGGTAAAACCGGGCAGGAATATAGCAATTATTATGGAAGTAGCGGCAATGCAGGAGAGGCTGAAAAAGATGGGCTACTCCTCTGCGGCGGAGTTTGAAAATAATATTCAAAAGGAAATGAAGAAAGATGGCGAAAAAGGAGAATAAATTATCCAGGTGGCTGTATTCCAGACCGCTTGTAAAGACCTGGATTGCGGTCTTTCTGGTAAGCTTGCTGCTCGTTTCGTTCGGGCTTATGGGCATAGTGGGGCATGTCTTCCCCAAGACTAACCTCTCAAGCCTCATCTCGGCTAAGACCTTCTCCTCTTCTGTCAGGAACACGGTCAAAAGGCTGAGCAAACTAGTAACAATAGACTTTATTGTTCTCGGACTGGGCATCTGGGGCATGTATGCCGCGGTAAGGAGAGGAACCTACTCCATGCTTACAGTGCTTAACCCGGGCAGGAAGGGAGCATATTTTAAATCGGTTTACGAACAGCTAAAGCTCAAACGCGGTCCGAGGATAGTAGTGCTGGGCGGTGATACGGGGATAGCGCCGCTGCTTGAAGGTTTGTCACATTATACGGAAAATATTACCGTTGTGGCGCTGCCGTCAGAAGAGAACATAAGGAACGCGGTCAAGGCTCTTGCGGGTTCCAATGAATCAATGAGAAAATTGTTAGGATACAAATTCGAAAGCAGTCATTTAAGGTCCGTTGATTTCGGCGGACTTTTCCTTGATGCGCTTGTTGAGGAGACCGGCGGCACAGAAAAAGCTCTGAAAGAAGCAACAAGAGTGCTTTCTCTTTCCGGAAAGATAGTCCCTGCTCTGAACGGCAGGGGTTTTGAGACAATAAGAAGAGGGTCAGCAGCCAAACCGAAACCCGGGGAAACCAATCCCGACGCGGTGAAGGCCATCTGTGAAGCGGAGGCGTTAATCCTCGGCCCGGGAAGCCTGTACGGCGCCATAATTCCGGCGCTCCTGATAGGCGGCATAAAGGAAGCTGTAGTTAAATCAAAATGCGTCAAGATTTACATTGCCAATATTATGACAGAGAAGAACGCAACCGAGGGCTATTCCTTAAGCGAGCACATAAAAAAAATAGCGGACTGCGCCGGTTCCCAGTTCCTCCATTATTGCCTTGTAAACAACGGGCCGGTTCAGGAAGAGGTTCTCCTGAGATATAAGAAACACCGTTCCTCCCCGGTTAAGCTTGACGCGGAAGAACTTGATCTGCTTGGGGTAAAGGTTGTGCTGAAGAAGATGGCAGCTGTTCCCGGGGGCGTAATAAGACATGACGCGCACAGGCTGGGAAGAGCGGTCATTAAGATAATATCAATTTAAGGAGATTTTCATGATAGGAATCGTTATAGTCACCCACGGCGAGCTAGCTGCTACGCTGGCCAAGACCGTAGAACTGGTGATTGGAGAGCAGGAGAGCCTTGAGCCTGTTTGTCTGAACGCCTTCGAAGGCCTTGAGGATCTTAAAGCCAAAGTGGACGGGGCGATTAAGGCTGCGGGGAAGAACTCGGACGGCAGAGTGCTGGTTTTCACAGATATGTTCGGCGGAAGCACCACTAATGTGAGCCTGCAGTTCCTCTCTGAAAAGGTAGAAATACTCGCGGGGGTGAACCTTCCTATGCTCCTGGAAGCTCTGCTGCTGCGTAACGGCATTGAAAGTTCGCACGCTCTGGCAAAAGATGTTTCTGAGAAGGCAAAGAAAAGCATTATACCGCTTTCGGAGATGCATAAACCATGGCAGTAGTCTTGACGAGAATAGATGACCGGCTTATTCACGGACAGGTAATAGTCGGCTGGGTCCCGCTGACCCATGCCAATTACATAATTGTCATAAATGACACGGTGGCGAAAGACGAGATGCAGAAATGCCTTATCAAGATGGCCGTGCCGCCTCATATTCAAGCCGTTATCTACACCGTAGAAGACTTTAATCTTACCGAAGAAAGCCCTGAAATAAAAGATCATAAGGTCATAGTTTTGGTAACCAATCCTAAAGACCTGGTGAGGCTGGCGCAAAAAGGATTCAAACCCGCAAAGATTAACCTTGGCGGCATGAGGCACGCGACAAAAAAGACAGAGTACACCAAAAGCATCTTCCTTAATGATGAAGATATACGGGATTTTACGACGCTTAAAGATATGGGTATTCAGACCGAGATACAGATGGT
>JBAXDA010000018.1:0-11952 GCA_037141215.1 Candidatus Firestoneibacteriota bacterium
GTTCTTGCGGCTATAAAGGGAATAGAGAAAATCAGGGAGCAGGAGCAATTCCTGCCGCTGCTCAACTCTCTGGCTTTGCGGGGCACTCCCAATGTGAGAGCAGCAGCCCTGAAAATCGCGGGGCAGCACGAGGAGTATTTGGATACGGTATTAAAAGCGCTCTCTGACAGCGACAAATATGTTGTGAAAGAGGCGGTTAAGTGCCTGGGTGTTTTCAATCTTGAGCCCGTCAGAGAAGCCCTGATAAAGATCGCTGGCGACGAGAAAGCGGATGTGGCCGCGAGATGGCACGCCATAAAAGCGCTGGGAGAAAACTACAGGAAAAACAGCGCCTCCGAACTGAAAAACCTGCTGGAGAATAATAATTTTTGGATCAGGTCTGCGGCGGCAGCAGCGCTGGGAATTAAGACGGAGGAGAAAGAAGGCTCCGTTGCCGGGTTGAATTCCGCGAGCGCTGTCAAGCTCGACGAGCTTGCTTTGAAACTGCTGGAAGATTCGGGAAAAGTTTACGAGGAAAACAGGCAGGCGGCAATAAGAAGAGCTCTAAGGTATTTATTAAGCGAACAGGCTCCGGACGGCCATATTAAAAGCAAATATTTTCCGCTCGGGGCTACCCAGCTGGCGGTTATCTGCCTGCTCTCAAACGGGTATGACGAGGGGGATAGCAGCATAAAGAAGGCGCTAAACTATATCCTGGAGCATAGAAATAAAGATGGCTCGTATTTTTCTGAATACGAAACTGAAAAAGAAAAAACGTCCTATCTCACTGCCTACGCTATCAGGGCGCTGGCGGCTACAAAAAACGAAAAATATTCAGGGAGCATCCGCGAGTCTCTGGAATTTCTAAGTTCCATACAGGACAAGGAAGGCGGTTTTGGCTACTTTAAGGGGAACAGGAACGACCTGAGCGCCACGGAGACTGTGCTTTCAGGGCTGGCAGCGGGATATAATTTTCTCGGGAAAAGAAAAATTGATGAAACCTGGCTCAGGGTATCGGAATATATAAAAGCGCAGCAGAATACTGACGGAGGCTTTGGCTATTCGGCCGAGAGCGCCAGGAGTTCCTACGGGAGCATGACCACCTCGGGGCTTGTCTGTCAGCTTCTCGTCGGCAAAGACAAGGATTCAGGGGAAGTAAAGGGCGCTTTGAATTGGATAGGAGGTAATTATACCCTTGCGGAGAATCCGAAAGCTCCGTCAGATAAGCATTTTCCGTTCTACCTGAAAAGTCTTGCTGAAGCCTTGCATTCGGCCGGCATTAGCAGTATAAAAGATGAGAAAGGCCTTGAACATTACTGGTTTAGGGAACTCGCCGAAAAACTTATTAAATCCCAGCGCCCTGACGGCGGCTGGGACGAGAAGTGGTACGAGCCGGTGCTGGCGGCGGAGTTTTACATACTTATCCTGCAGACGGAAGAATTAAAAGAATCAGGGCTGGGAATAAATTAGAAAGATAGAATTTACGCGGGGAAACCTCCTTGCTCCGCAAAGGACGGGAACATGGCCAAAGAATCAGAAAAACATACACCGGTCGCGAAAGAGGATGATTTAAAAGCTGTTGAAGAACTCCGCGAGAGCAATAAAAAGATAAAAAAAGAGATTGGAAAGATAATAGTTGGCCAGGCGGAAGTTATAGACGAACTTCTGATAAGCATCTTTGCCCGGGGGCACTGCCTGCTTGAGGGAGTTCCGGGGCTCGCAAAAACCCTGCTCATAAGCACTTTGTCGCAGGCTCTCTCCCTGAAATTCAAACGCATTCAGTTTACCCCGGATCTTATGCCTTCAGACATTACGGGCACTGAGGTCATACAGGAGAACAAAACCACAAAAGAAAGGGAATTTAAATTTCTCCAGGGCCCGCTCTTTGCCAACATAATTCTCGGTGATGAAATAAACCGGGCCCCGCCAAAAACCCAGGCCGCTCTGCTTGAAGCCATGCAGGAACACAAAGTGACCGCCGGCGGCAGGACCTATACTTTGGAAGAACCCTTTTTTGTGCTGGCGACCCAGAACCCGGTTGAACAGGAAGGCACTTATCCCCTGCCGGAAGCCCAGCTGGACAGGTTTATGTTCAAAACTTATGTCGGTTATCCGAAAGAGGAAGAAGAGCTTCAGATAATGCGCAAGACCACTTCGGGCGTGAATGTTGAGCTGGATCAGGTTCTTGACGGCAAGAAAATAATCAGACTGCAGGAGATTGTCAGGAAGGTTCCCATAGCGGACCATGTCCTCAAGTATGCCTATGAAATAACAAAAAGCACAAGGCCAGGGTCGGAAAATGTCCCTGATTTCGTGAAGGAATATGTTTCCTGGGGCGCCGGGCCGCGCGCGTCGCAGTACCTGGTCCTGGGCGGAAAGGCCAGGGCAATTCTTAACGGACAGTACTATGTCTCCTGCGATGACATTGAAGCGGTAGCCCGCCCGGTCTTAAGGCACAGGATAGTTGTGAATTTTACGGCCGAAGCGGAAGGGATCAATACCGACGAGATTGTGAACAGAATACTCAAGGCGGTTTCAAAAACCTCAAAGTAAAGGCCGGGAAATGGCTGAAACTTTTAAAAAGTATCTGGACACAAAGACGCTGGCCAAAGTCTCCGCGCTTGAACTAAAAGCCCGGCAGGTCGTTGAAGGCATTGTCACGGGTTTGCACAAAAGCCCGTATCACGGCATAAGCGTTGAATTTGCCGAGCACAGGGAGTATGTGCCCGGAGACGAGATCAAGCATATTGACTGGCGGGTTTACGGAAGGTCGGACAGGTATTTCGTAAAACAGTATGAAGCAGAGACCAATATGCGCGCTTATATCATACTGGATACAAGCGAATCCATGCTTTACGGCTCCAAAAACACCACCAAACTTGAGTACGCTTCCTTCCTTGCCTCCTCCCTGGCATTTCTGCTGTTGCAACAAAGGGATTCCGTGGGTTTTATAGGTTTTGACAGCCGTATTAATTCCTATATCCCGCCCCGCAATAACCCCAGGCATTTCCGGCTCATCTTGAAAGAACTTGAACAGGCAACTTCGGGGCCGAAAACAAATATAGAAGAGGTTTTTCACGACCTTGCGGAGAGGATAAAAAAGAGAGGCTTGGTAATTGTTATCTCGGACTTTTTTTACGACATTGAGAAAACTCTTCTTAGCCTGCAGCATTTTAGGCACAAAAAACACGAAGTGGTGGTCTTCCATATACTGGACCGGCATGAAGTTACTTTTCCTTTTGACGAAATGACGCTTTTCAAAGGCTACGAGGGCGGGACCGAAATACTTACGGAGGCCTGGTCCGTAAAAAATGATTACTTGAAAGCCGTGGAAAGTTTTATCAAGCGGTTTAAGACCGGCTGTATGGGCAAAAGAGTGGACTATGTTCCGCTCCTGACCGACGAACCGCTGGACCTGAAATTAAGCAAATATCTGGCCGCAAGAACGGGTAAAAAGTAAATGTTCGGAATCTCATTCCTAAATCCGCTGCTTCTTTATTACGCGCTGCTTGCCGCTCTGCCCGTAATAATTCATCTGCTTTTCCGCAGGCGTTTTAAAGTTGTCCGCTGGGCCGCCATGGAGTTTTTGCTCGCCTCGCAGAAAAAAAATAAAAAACTTATGAGATTAAAGCACCTCCTGCTGCTTCTCCTGCGCTGCCTCATACTCGTGCTTATCGCGGCAGCGCTCAGCCAGCCCCTTATCAATACCCCGGGGTTTTCACTGTTGAAAGGCAAAGCCTCCGTTTATTCTATTATAATTCTGGATACTTCCTATAGCATGGGCTATAAAGCAGGCAATACCACGGCCTTTGAAGAGGCAAAGAAGAAAGCAGGGGAGATACTCGGGCTCCTCCGGCAAGGCGACTCGGTCTCGCTTATTACCGCGGGCTGGAAAGCCAAAGCAGTGATTAACGAACCCAGCTATCAGATAATCTCCGCAAAAAAAGAACTCGAGAGGCTGGAGGTTTCTGCTTCCGGAAATGACCTTCAGGGCGCGCTGCAGGCGGCAGCAAGCCTGCTTGCGGCCTCCAAGGAAAGCATAAAGGAAGTCTATCTTCTTACGGATTGCCAGGCATCGGCGTTTAAAGAAAAGGAAAAAGAAATAAAGCGGGCCGTTGCCGGCATCTGCGCCTCTGCTAATTACTATCTTGTGCGCGTTGATCCGGGTTCCACGGAAAATATTGCCGTAGAAACTCTGGCTTTCTCCAGGGGGGTTGTTGACGCGGTTCTGCCCGTGCGCGTGGACTGCAGGCTTGCCAACTATGGGAATGCCGAAAGCAATGATCTGGTTGCCGGGCTCTATGTTGACGGCAAGCTGAGAGAGAGCAAACGGGTGAACCTGAAAGCAAAAAAAACCGATACGGTTTCCTTCTTCTACAGATTTAACGAAAGCGGAGCTCACCGGGGTTATGTGCAGATCTCAGACGATCCTCTTGCCCTAGACAACAAGAGATATTTCAGCGTGAATGTCAGGGAGAATATCAGGGTGCTGGTGCTGGACGGCAAACCTTCCGAAAAAGCTTTTGCGAACGCCAGTGATTACCTGGTCTCGGCTTTTTCCCCTTTTGACCAGACAGAGAGTGAGAGGAAACAGGTTATAATTCCCCAGACGGAAAGCCTTTACGGCTTTTTGCCGCAGGGGCTCGGGAAATATGATGTACTCATCCTTTCCAATGTGGCTTCGCTTAACGCAAATACCCAGGCGCAGATAGAAAGCTTTGTTAAGAAAGGCAAAGGCTTGCTAATCTTTGCCGGGGACCTTGCAGACAGCCGTTTCTACAACGATAAACTGTTCAGGGAAAAAAGCGGATTCCTGCCTGCGGGCTTGAACCGGATCGAAACCGTAAAAAAGGAAGGAGAAAGGTTTTTTCTGGATAAAATAACGAAAGAGCATCCGGTGCTGGCGGGTTTCAATGAAGCCCAGCAGAAGGAATTAAAAAAGATAAATTTTTACAGCCACTGGGGCTTGGCCGCGGACCCTGCGGATTCTTCCGTCAGCGTGCTCGCGTATTTTAATGACGGCAAACCTGCTATCGCCGGGAAACAGTACGGGAGAGGGGAAGTTCTGCTCTTTTCCTGCGGGGCCGACCGGATCTGGTCCGATCTGCCGTTAAGGAGTATGTTCCTGCCGCTTCTTTACGAGAGCATCTATTTCCTTTCCAGCAGTTCCGAGGTCAAAAGAAACCTGGCCGTGGGCGATACGCTTACGAGGCTTCTTGCTTTCAGCGAATATTCCCTGACCCCGAGGATACTTACTCCTGACAATAAGGCGCTGTCTTTAAGAACCGGTATCAGCACTGAAGGAAAGGAAGTGAGTTTTGACAACACCGCGCTCCCGGGTATTTATAAAATGGTTTTTGAGGGTTCCGGGGTTGCCGCCGATTATTTTGCCGTAAATCCTGAAACCGTAGAATCAAACATGGAGAAGGCCGGCAATGATTACCTGCAGAGCCTCGCGCAGAGCGAGAAATATGCTTTACTGGAATCCGATACGGACCTAAAAAAGAAAGTTATGGAAAGAAGAAAGGGCGTGGGAATCTGGCGGAACTTGCTGGTCCTGGTGCTCTGCCTGATGGCAGCCGAATCAATACTGGCGCTGATTTATGGAAAGAGGGAAAATTAAGATGCTGAGCGAGCTTCTGTTAAAAATATTGGGCGCGGGCGGCGAAGGGGGCCGGAACATAGATAAAATCGGAATCCTTTTCCTGGGCAAAACGCCTGTCTGGCTTATCTGTCTTGCCGGTATAGCCCTTGTCGCGCTTACGGCCTTTATCTATAAAAAGGAATTGAAAACTGCCGGAGCCGGCTGGAAAACACTGCTGGCATCTCTTAGGATACTTGCCGCGCTGCTCCTTCTCCTCATCATCCTGGAACCGGTACTGGTTATAGATAAAGTCAGCTTTCTAAAACCCTATGCCGTGATCTTAGTAGACGATTCTCTCAGCATGGGCATAAATGATTACGGCACTGTAAGGATGGCGGCCGTGAATTCCATTCTGAGCAAGAATGCTTCCGGCCTGGAAAATAAATTGCTTCAGAACTGCCGCCTTAAAGTTTACAAGTTTTCCCGCGAGACTGCCGCCGCGGCTCAGGAAAAAACCGTGTTTGAGGTAGATAAGAACGGCTACTCCACTTCCCTGGGAACGGCGATGCAGAAAGCGATGGATGAACTTATCGGCCAGCCCGTTGCGGGCATGATAATCCTTTCTGACGGAGGAAATAACAGCGGAGAAGACCCTCTTGATTTAGCAGATACTGCCGCCGAACGCGGAATCCCGGCTTACTGCGTAGGCCTTGGGGATCCCAAGCCGAAGAAAGACCTTAATATTTCAAGCGTTTTTGCCGATGAAGTCGCGAATAAGGATGATATTGTAAATATGACCGTTACCCTTGAGGGAAGAGGTTTCAAAGGCGCCAGGATACCCGTACGGCTTATGAAGAAAGACAGGGTTGTCAGAGAGGAGCAGGTATATCTTGAAGACAGCAATGTTAAGAAAGAAATAAATATGAATTTTACGGCGGATGAGACCGGAGAGTTTAATTATACGGTGGTAACGCTGGCTCTGCCCGGAGAGATTTCAGAGCTGAACAATAAAAAAAGCGTAAAGATAAAAGTTTCCGACGATAAACTTAAAATCCTTTACCTGGAAAGATACCCGCGCTGGCAGTACAGGTATTTGATAAGAGCCCTTAAAAGAGACAAAAATGTATTCTTAAGCGGCTTGCTGGAATATTCCGACGCGGGATTTTCGGAAGGCAACAGACCGCTGGCAGAGTTTCCTCCGACCCGTGAACAGCTCTTTGATTATGATGTAATTATTCTTGGCGATGTCAGCAAAACATTTTTAAACAAAACCAGAGCTCTCCTGATAAAAGCTTTTGTGGAGGAGAAGGGCGGCAGCCTGTTGTTCATGCCGGGGTCCGGCTGGTCAGGATATTCGGAAAGAGTGCCGGAAATAGAAAGCATGCTTCCTGTGGAACTTAAGAGCGGCAATGTTCTTGGCAAGCAGCAGTTCAAACCCGAGTTGACGCGGGAGGGACTGCAAAACCCTTTTATGCAGCTTGAGGACGACCTAAAAGCCAACGCAAACGCCTGGAAAAATATTGAAGGTTTTTTCTGGGCCGCCAAAACGGGCAAGGAAAAGCCCGGCGCCGTTGTTTACGCCCGCTACCCCGGAGCGGTTCCGGGCGGCACGAATGTATTTCTGGCGAGCCACAGATTCGGGAGCGGAAGGGTTTTTCTCATCTCCTCTGACGAGTTGTGGAGATGGAGATACCGCAGAGAGAACGGCTATTTTTATAAATTCTTCGGGCAGTTGATGCGCTGGCTCGGGCCCGAACGCATTTCCTCGGAAAGTAAATATGTAAAATTCACCACGGACAAAAACAGATACACCGCGGGGGAACGCGTGCTTGTAAACGCCAAGATAGTGGATAAAGAATACAATATGGTCAAAGAAGAGTTTGTTGACGCTGTTTACGACAGCCCGGGCGGCGGAAAAGAAAAACAGAGGCTGGCCAGGATAGCCCCCGAAGCCAGCGTGTATTCAGGCGAGTTTGTGGCGGCAAAAAACGGCGAGAACGAACTTACCCTTGATTACCCGCCTTTAGCCAAAGAACTGAAGAATTTAAAAGTAAAATTCACGGTTGAGATTCCGAATCTGGAGTTTGAAGCGCCGGAATTGAACGAGGCGCTTTTGAAAAAAATATCCGAAAAGACGGGAGGGCAGTATTTTACTGCAGCGGAAGCAGGGAATATCCCGGGAGCAATGAAAGCGGCAAAACCAAAAGTCACGATCAGAACGGAGAAAGACCTTAAAGATTCCCCTTTGGTTATTATAGTTTTCACGGTGCTGGTTGCTGTTGAATGGTTCCTCAGAAAAAAGAAGCAAATGATGTGAAATTTACGGACAAAGCTTGAGCGGTCTTGCAAGCGGCGGAGCCAAAGGATATAATCAGATATGAAAGAAACCGCAAAGAACGGCATACCCGGGAAAGACGGCATTAAAGCCGGGATTAACAGGATTAAAAGATACTGGAGACGGCTTATCCTTTTGGAAGGGCTGGAGATAGTATTCTTAACGGTTGTTTTTGCTGCGGCAGCGGGTTTTCTTCTTGATATGGTGCTCAAACTGACCTATACAGGCAGGTACCTTGTCCTGTTCTCAAGCCTTCTTATGCTTCTCGTTAACGGCGCGCTGTTTTTGGTCCTGCCGCTCTTTAAAAGGATAGACGACGACGAGGTGGCCTTAAAGATTGAAGAATTGAATCCGGAGCTGAAAAGCAGTCTTATTTCGTCGGTTCAATTGAAGCGGTCTAAGCTCTCGGAACAGCTTGGCGGGTCGGCGAAAATGATAGAAGCCCTGCGGGCGGATACTTTTTCCAGGTTTAAAACAGTAAAATATAAAAAAATATTTAAAAAACTGAGGCTTGTTGTTCTGGCGTTCTTCCTTGCCGGCGCCTCTCTCGGCGTCGCAAAGTACACGGCCTCGTATCCTGCCGCGGTCAAAACTTTTATCAGCAGGGTTCTCCGTCCCGGGGCAGACATTGCGCCTTTTTCGTTTACAAAACTTGAACTGGAACCCAAGGATTGTTTTGTTCTGAAGGGCGGCAAGGTGGATGTCAGAATCAAATTGAACGGAGTGCTGCAGGAGAAAGCCGTGCTTCATTACAAGCTCCGGTCCGGCGCGGAATGGGAGACGGTCTCATTGAGCAAACTGGAACCCGGCCTGTTTACCTATTCGCTTAACGAGATTACGGTCTCAGTTTCATACTATGCCGCCAGCGGCGACGGAAAATCAAACGCCTACGAAATCACGGTAAAGGAAAGGCCGGTGGTCATCAAAACAAAATTCACCTATACCTATCCTGCCTATACAAAACTTACATCAAAGACTGACGAAGTAAGCGGCGGGGATATAGCGGCTGTTTACGGGACGAAAGTAAAAGCCGAATTCACGACCAATACCGCTGTCAAGAAGGCTGAGCTGATTTTCAAAAATAAAAACAGGGAGAATATTGCGGTCAGGAATGACACGGTTCTTGTAGCCGGGTTGGAGGTGCGGGAAGACACCTCCTATATTATCAACATGATGAGCAGGGAAGGTTTTGGCAATATAGATCCGCCTGAATACTCCATAAGAGCCCTGCCGGACAATCCGCCTCTCCTCTATGTGTTGGAACCGGAAAAAGAAATTTCGGTCACAAAAACGGCCGTGCTCGGACTGCAGGTGAAAGCTGTCGATGATTTTGGAATAAATAAAATTGAACTAAGATATACCGTGCTTAAGCGCGGGAAAGAAGAGGCGGTGCCGATAACCTTTAAAGAAAAGGGAGCCAAGCAGGTAACGGCTTTTTACAGCTGGAATCTAAGAGCGCTGAAAGTAGATCAGGGGCAGAGGATAGAATACACAGTTTCAACCGTTGACAACAATTCCTTCAAGCCGGCCCAAACCCGCTCGGAGATCTTTGCCATAAATATAATAGGCAAGGCCGAGATGCTCGCGAACATAAGGGAAAAAGAGAATAAAAGCAGGGAAGAGATAGGCAAGCTGATAACCCTGGAAAAGGAAGAAAAAAACAAAGCCGACAAATTGAAAAACAAACCGGGTTTTGACGATAACGACAAAAACGAGATGTCACGCGACGCGCAATCACAGAAGAACCTTGCCGAGCAGGCGAGGAAGATTTCGGCAGACCTGAAAGAGCTGGTTGAACAAAGAAAAAGCAATGAAGTCGCCGGGCTTGCGGAATTAAGGTTGAGGGAAGAAATCCAGAATAAGCTGGAAGGCCTGGCTGCCAATGAAATGCCAGAAGCGGCAAATAAAATACAGGAAGCCGCTTTTCAGGAAGACAGGAAGAAAACCGCCGGTTATTTGTCCGAGGCCTCCGCCAAGCAGGCCGAGATATTGAGCAAGCTTCAGGAACTGGAAAAGTCGCTAGGCATGATAGATTCCCTTGAGCAGCTTATTTTCGAGGCCCAAAGGCTGGTCTCCGAGCAGATAAAAGAAAACGCAAAAATGAAAAAGGTAAAAAAACCGGCCGAAGCCGATTTTGTCCAGCTTTCCGCGGGGGAAGCTGTCATTGCTGACGGAGTAAGAAGCCTTAGGTCCCTCTCGGAAAGGACAGGAAATCTTTTGAAAGAAACCAGCCCGGAAGTCTATAATTCTCTTTCGTCTATAAGTCTGCAATACCCTCCTATCCAGGATACGCTGGGAAATATCCTGGGCAATATGAAAGCCGCGAATACGGTCTATCTTATCTTAAGCGACCAGGAGACTCTGATAGGCTTAATGAGGAAATTGGCGTCTGACCTGGAAACTTTACGCAGGCAGAAGGGCGGGCTTGCGGAGCAGGATAAACTTACCGATCCTGAGCAAAAAAAACTTGAGGAATTGGCAAACGAACTTTATTCGGCCAAACAAATGGCGGACCAGCAGGCAGACCTTAACAACCAGACAAGGC
This sequence comes from Candidatus Firestoneibacteriota bacterium, assembly GCA_037141215.1. Taxonomy (GTDB): domain Bacteria; phylum Oederibacteriota; class D2-FULL-39-29; order D2-FULL-39-29; family CAIOVX01; genus JBAXDA01. Next base: position 10,444 of record JBAXDA010000018.1, read on the forward strand.
AGCTTGACCGCAAACCTGATAAAACTCAGCTTGACGCGAAGGGCCTGGCGCAGCAGCAGGCGGAATTAAGCAATAAGGCCGCGGAACTTGGGGCGGAAATGGCGAAAGACAGCGATACGAAAAAAATGGCCGGAGAACTGCAGGATATCGCGAACAAAATGGAACAGGCAGGCGGAAAGATAAACGCGAAAGAAACCGGCAGCGCGGTCCAGAAAATGCAGCAGGAGATCTCCGGCAAACTCGGGAAACTGCAAAACGGGCTTCAGGATGCTCTGGGTAAACAACAGGGTAAAGCCGGAATGCAGGCGGGGCAGGGGGAAGGACACAAGGCAGAGGAGATCTCTACAGGCAAACAAAATAAGGTAAATAAGGAAGCCGCAAATTGGGGCGACCTTCCGCCAGAGGTGCAGAAAGAAATGCTGGATTCCATGGGGGAGAATGTGCCCCCCGAGTATGCGGAATTCCTCAAAGCCTATTATAAAAAGTTATCGGAGAAAGGGAACAAATGAAAAAAACAAAAAGCTTCACGGCCGGGGAAAGAACCGGCGCGTTATTGCTTGTTTTTCTGCTGCTGCTTGCCGCGTCCCGGTCAGGCGCGGCGGAAAAGGAATATCTGGGAAACGCGGCTTCTGAAAAAGCCGCGGAAAAAGCGCTTGAATACCTCGCGGGAATGCAGGCGGCGGACGGAAGTTTTGGCAAGACTGCATACGGAAAGAATACCGCTATCGTGGGTTTTGCCGGACTGGCCTTTATGGCAGGCGGGCATGTGCCTGATAAGGGAAAATACGGGGACAATGTTTCGAGGATAGCGGATTATCTAAAGTCCTCTCAGAACGCCCTGGGAGTCATATCCTCCTCGGGGCAGGCTATGTATGAAAACGGTTTCGCTACATTGGCGCTCTGTGAACTCTACGGGATGACCAGAAGGGAAGATCTTAAACTCGCGATACAGAGATCGGTTGACCTGATAATTTCCTGTCAGAATGAAAAAGGCGGGTGGAGATACCAGCCGAAAATAGCCGACGATGATTCCAGCGTGACCTCCTGCCAGGTACAGGCGTTAAGAGCGGCCCGTGATGTGGGTTTTATAATACCTCCGGAAACCATCAAAAAAGCCCTTCAGTATCTGAAGTCCTGCAGCAATCCGGACGGGGGATTCTCCTATACCCCGCACAGCGGAGGAAGCAATACCGAACGGGCAGGGGCTTGCACCCTTTCCCTGATGGCGCTAGGTGACTATACTTCTCCTGAAGTGGAGAAAGGCTGTGAATACCTGCTTAAAACAAAGCCAAATACGCAATCGAGCCACTTTATCTACGGCTTATATTATTGCACGCAAACCATGTTCCAGAAAGGCGGAGAGTATTGGAAGAGCTGGTATCCCGAGATTCGGGATCTGCTTGTCTCAGGCCAGAATTTTGACGGCAGTTGGTCTTCAAAGAACTACGGGACTTTGTATCCCACCGCGGTCGCTGCTTTAGTTTTGCAGCTGCCGGCCGGTTACCTGCC